>DATKUV010000175.1:0-2489 GCA_035530415.1 Candidatus Nanoarchaeia archaeon
GCGAGGATCTTGAAAAACGATTTTCCTCAAAAACCTGGATAGAGTATCCATTGATCCCGGAAAAATTCGCATCATGGATCAGTAACATGAAAGGTGATGTGCTGCTACTATACGTCGATTGTGCAACTTTTGGAGGACATTATAATTCAGGGTCATTCATTTTTGATTTTTTAGAAAAAATTCCTGCAGAACTTGCAAAAAAAAATATTGATATGATAACACCTTCTGAGGCATTCGAGCTTTTTGATGCAACAAAACTTCCAACACTTGAAAAAGAATCTGTTGCCAGATACGGGATGTTCAATTTACTTGATAATCATATGCAAAACCTGTATTTCCATGAATTAATTGATATCGGTAAGTATCTTGAAAATAACACAAACCCGCTTTTTGAGGAAATATTCGGATTTCTCCAGCAAGTGGATATACTCTCATCCATGAATTCTCACAATATCCAGATTTCTTTTGAAGTTGCCATGAATAATTTTTCTATCCTGTCGGATTTTAAGAGACGCATTATCGGAGAGAGCAAATGACTCATGTGAGATCAATCTGTATATGTTTTCAGATGCATCAACCTTACAGGCTTCGTTGGTTCTGGCCTGATGGCGGTTCAGGTTTTGACAGATATTTCGATCTGGAAGGGAATAAACATATTTTTAATAAAGTGGCTAATAAGTGCTACCTTCCTGCCAATAATCTATTGCTCAAATTGATAGATGAATACAAAGGTGAGTTCAAATTCAGTATTTCAATTACAGGGACACTTCTCAAGCAGTGCGAACAATGGGAACCTGATGTACTTGATACCCTGAGACAGATGGCAGAATCAGGATGTGTTGAGTTTTTAGATGAAACATACTACCATTCACTATCTGGTCTTTTCGAAGATAAGGGAGAGTTCATAGCGCAGATTGCTGAGCACAGGGAGGCAGCTTTTCAGCTTCTTGGATGCAAACCGGAAGTATTTCGTAATACTGAACTTCTTTATAACAATTCTATAGCAAATACGGTGGAATCACTTGGATATAAGGCTATATTGACAGAAGGGATCGAAAAAGTTCTTGAATGGAGGTCTCCTAATTATGTTTACCATGCTAAAGATTCTGACCTCAGGGTATTGCTTCGAAACTACAAATTAAGTGATGATATCGGATATCGATTTTCTGCAAAATGGTGGAAGGAATATCCTTTAACAGCTGAGAAATGGGCATTGTGGGCATCTGGGACCAAAGGGGATATCCTCAATATTTTTATGGATTATGAGACATTCGGTGAACACCAGTGGGAGGAAACAGGAATTTTTAATTTTCTGCATGCATTGCCTGGAAAAGTACTTGCCAGAAATCTTAAGTTTAATACGCCATCAGAAATAATTTCACAATTTAAACCTGTCGGAGAGATCGATGTGGGTGATTTTGCTACGATCTCATGGGCAGATATGGAACGAGACCATAGCGCATGGCTCGGTAACGATATGCAAAGACGTTGTTTTGAAGAGATCAAGATACTTGAACCTTATGTTAAAAAGACGAAGGATCCTGAACTTATTAAGATCTGGAAACATCTTCAGACATCGGATCATTACTATTATATGTGTACCAAATGGTTAAGTGACGGAGATGTGCATTCATATTTCAGCATTCATTCATCTCCTTTTGATGCTGCCATAAATTTCATGGCCATTCTTATGGATTTCAAAACTAAAGTGTTTGAAAGATTGAAGGACATTGGAGAATTTTGATTTAAAGAAGGTGTCTGGATTTGGAAAAAATCAGAGTGATCCTCAACCGCGAATCAAATACCCTCGATGTATGGTTTGATGATGCTGAAAAGGAATTCATCTGCGAAGAAACAGGAGATAAGAGATTGTCCGAAAAGCATATATTTTGAGATATTTTAAACTCTGGAAAAATTACAGCAAACCGTAGCACAACGATTTGTCTAATGAAGATGTTACGAAATGTTCGTTTTCATCACTTTTCCGACAATCTATTGTATTTTATGATCTCACAGATTCATGGCTTATTATCCAACTGTCACACCAACATCAAACCGAGTTGATTGGCAATAGTACCCACTACGATTGACAAGATAATAATAAATCCTGAGATCAGTATCATATTCTTCCATCCCAGTTCCTTCCCTATCACAGCTATGGTGGCTGCACACGGGACATAGATGGTTGCCACCAGTGCGAATACATATATCTGCAGCGGGCTCATCACATCAGAAAATATTGCAGTCCCTGCAAGCACTGCTAGTATTTCCAGTGCCATTTCCTTACGCAGGATGCCAAATATGAATGCTGTAGCTGCAAATGCTGGCAGGCCTAACATCCCTACGATAACGGGACTGGCTACATTTTCAAATACTGCTAATATCCCCAATGTATCGATCACACCAAGCAAACTACTGCCTAATATCAGTATCGGGAAAGCCACAAAGGTAAATCCTTTCATCCTGAACCAGGTCTTTTTAAGTATGAC
>DATKUV010000176.1:0-20109 GCA_035530415.1 Candidatus Nanoarchaeia archaeon
TCGGGCACGATCCTCTGATTTTGACTCAGCAAATATCCTGATAAGAGGTTCAGTACCGCTGGGTCTAATAAGTATCCAGCCGTCCGGATACCAAATCTTAATGCCGTCAGTATTGTCAATATCCTGACCTTCTACAGCGTTTCTCACTTTTTTCATCACTTCTACCGGATTCGCAATTTTTATCTTTGCTTTAAAATTGTGATATTTCGGGATACTTTTTTTTAGTTCTGAGAGTTTATTTCCTTCAGCTAAAAGCTCCAGCATCTTGGCTGCGGTCATTGCACCGTCCCTGCAGTAAAGAAACTCTGGGAAGATCAAACCACCATTTCCCTCGCCTCCGAAAACGGCCCCGATCTCTATCATCTTACGTGCTACATCTATACTGCCGACCCGTGTCCAGATCAATTCGGAACCTTTTGCTTCTGTCACGTCTTTTATCTTTAGTGATGACCCCACAGGAGTTACTACCTTACCGCTTTTATGATCCAGTACATGACCGGCCATCAATGCCAGCAGGTCCTCTTCATCCAGGAACTCTCCCGTTTCGTCTACAAAAGCTACCCTATCAGCATCTCCATCATGTGCGACACCAAGGTCTGCACCAGATGCCTTCACCATGTTAATAAGATCGGTCAATGCCTCTCTTGTGGGTTCAGGAGCCCGACCCGGAAATGTACCATCTGGCTGGGCATTGAGGCTAATAACTTTACAGCCCAGTTTGCTTAACAGTATTGGGGTTACCATGCAGCCTGCCCCACACCCGGGGTCTACTACCACAGTAAGAGCAGCCGAGCGGATGATATCAACATTAATTTTTGAAATAATTCCATTTATATATGCTGGAATAGCTGTGGAATCCCTTGAAAATCCGCCAGTCTCATTCCACTTAGCTTTATGAAAATCACCTGAATAGTATATCTTTTCAACTTCGGCCTCTCCCTCCCGTGAGAACTCAGTTCCATCTCCTGCTACGATCTTTAACCCGTTATATTCCCTGGGATTATGGGAGGCAGTAATCATAACTCCGGCATCAGTTTTATCGCGTACATAATACTGCAGGTTCGGTGTGGGTAATACTCCCACATCTACTACTTCAAGACCTGTAGATAAAATTCCTGCAATGGTTGCACTTTTTAACATATCACCTGAAATGCGGGTATCTCTTCCAATGGCAACTTTTGTACCAATATTATTCAGATGCATATATGTACCCAGACTCTTTCCAAGGTTCATTGCTAACTCAGGCGTCATATCCTCATTAACAATTCCCCGAACACCATTGGTACCAAATAATCTCATATTTCTATCACGCCTCTAAAATGGAGTTATGACTGAATAAACCTTTTTACGGATGATCATGCACCCAGAATTCACCTGTTGTGGTATGTTCCTTTTTCCATATAGGCACTTCAGCTTTTACACGTTCTATAGCATCAGAAAGTGCATGGAATAGCTGTTGCCTGTGGGAAGCCGCAACCACTATATACACAATATCTTCACCTGGTTCGATCCACCCGGTCTTGTGATGTATAATTACATCTATTATTCCATCTCTTTTAATCAGGTCCTGTTCTATTTGTTTTATCCTGTCGAATGCTGCACCTTCGTATGATTCAAAATCCAGTCCTTTTGTTTCCACATCCTCTGTCTTTTGCCTGACAATGCCTGTGAAACTTCCTATGGCTCCGGCTTCATTTATTAGGGGATTTTGTTTTACTTTAACGATTATAGAATCCAGGGTTTGATAATCTGGTTGGGATTCAATAATTTCAATGATATTGTTAATATTATTATCAGTCAGGTCGGTAAGATCCTTGAACTTGATCAGGGTATTAATAACATCCAGTTCACCTATCACGATCTTAGGAAGAGAGCTATCCTTAAAACCCTCAACCAAAGCATAATCAATACCACTGTTTGCCAGTTCATCCAGAGCATTATCAAGACTGGTTGAAGGAGTAAATTTAGCAGAACCTGATGGTGTCACCCCTACTACTACTGATGCACCTGCGTCGACATGCCTGCGAGTATCTGTATTCTCTGGATTTAGTTCATAATCATGCAGGTGTTTAACAGTGCCTACAGCCCCCCGTTTTTCCAGTACTTTAACCAGGCGTTCCACAAAAGTGGTCTTGCCTGATTTTTTATAGCCTGTAATAGAAATGATCTTCATAGTAAGTTCATATTGGGATGGGATATTTTAGACTTTGTGTTTTATATGGAGGAACTGATATTCTAAATACTTGAATGAGACGAAAGACCGCAATCATGGGGGACTATAATAATGTCATCTATGAAAAAGAACAGTGGGAAATATTGGATAGTCTCAGAAAAAAAGCCGCCATTGTAATGTCTGCATTAAAGGAGGAAGGATTCAACTCCCTGGTCCACGGCAGTGTAGCAAGAGGTGATGTCTCTAAGACCAGTGATATCGATATTTTTATACCCATGGTTGTTCAGTCATTTAAATTGGAACTAACCCTGGATAATCTGGATATTGTTGGCAGGAAACTTATACAAGCCACGCCCAGCGGTCTAATTAAAGGACATATATATTTGCCTTGCAATACTATGGTCACATTTCCACTGGTCCAACCCACAAACAGGGAACTGGATTTCTATGCATTTGGGGGGCAGCTGGGTCTGGATAATCTGGAAGATTTTTTGAATAATCGCGTGCCTGGGGTGGATAAACGTTTGATGTTGATAGAACCTATGCCTGATGGACATCTAGAATCGCCTTTGTCTGATATGTCTCCCGGAGTAGTGGCCAGGAAAATAGGTGTGGGACAGGATATTATTGATGAAAGGATAAGGGTGTTAAAAAGGCGTGCTCAGGTGGGAATTACAGGAGTTTATATTGACAGACCACTGTTTTCTGATGAAGGTTTTGAGGAAGTACTTGAAGAGATAAAAGCTACGGATTCTTTTGTTCGCAGAAGAACTGGAATAAGGTAATTTACCATACAAAAGATTGAATCTGTGTGTAAAATTGAATCATATATACTCAAATATACTTTAAAAATATAATTTGAACTTACGATTATATTATATATGAGATTGTCGGAAAAACATATATTTCGAGGTATTTTAAACTCTGAAAAAATTACAGCAAACCGTAGCACAACGATTTGTCTGATGAAGATGTTACGAAATGTTCGTATTCATCACTTTTTCGACAATCTCTTATGCAAAGGAACAATGGTTTTATATGTTTTTTCCCAGATAAGACTGGTAGTTTAGGCATGAGCAACTTCAATGGTGGTCCAGAATGGTCTAGATGTTTCACTTGGCAGGTCTTCTGTCCCAAAACTTTTAATATAAAGTCCTATAGCTTCTTTGATGTTTGATTCCGCTTCTTCAAGGTTTTTTCCTTGAGATGTTACTCCGAGTTCAGGACATCTTGCAATAAAGAATTTATCTTCTTTTTGAATGGAAATCAGAAATGTTCTCATAATATTCTCCAATTTGTATTGACATATTATATCAATATAATTTAAATTCATTGTTATCATTGAATAAATGTATTAGCCAATTAATAGCACAAACGCTACACACCCTCTTTTTTTAAATACTAAAAACAGCTGGAATAATCAAAAAGTACCTGCTACCCCCCACACCACAAGAGCGGGCGGAGTCAGATCATAACGGGCACCCGGGCAGAGTGAAGCGAGAAGGGGCAGCAGGAGTGCCGAAGAAGAGATAGGGGCTGGAATCAGTTCAGTATTAACCGCAGAGTGGCACAATATCATTTCCTAGTTATTTTAAGGTACTGATTAATGGCGGTTTGCATTAATTTCGATTAGTATTGGCATAAAACCAGAACATCTGTGTATGCGATAAATACCAAAATAACTAGATTTTGGAACCGAGCCATGTGACTTTGCTATGAGCGAGCTTTTTTCTGAGATAAACGAAGAAAAAGCGAAGAGTCAGGAATATAGGCATTTAACTTTTAGAAGGGCAAATATTTTATTTTATCCATGTTGATGAAAAAATATTATTTTTATTAATATTCTCAATTTCAATAATTAATTTTTCTATTTTCAATACACTCTCTTTTACAGATGCTCCATCAAGATCAATATGATATTTTGTTCTTTTATAAGTTTTATTGAAATAAGTATTATCTTTTTTAATTTCCCTTAGATATAACTTCTTTTCTTTTTCTGTTAATATTTTTTCAATTTTATTTGAATCATCATCATAAAAAGTAATTCTTTCTAAAATATTTTCAGGGCAGTCATGGAGTGCAATTACCACACAATCTATTTTCTTTAATATGCGTAAAAAACAATCACGTAATCCACTCGGTGGTAATGTAACTATATAATTATAATTTTCATTCTCTTCAATAATCTTTTTTAACACAACTGATAAGTGAACTCTATAAGAATACTCTGTTATAAATTGAGACTGAATATGTGAGATCGCTTTATTAAAATATGCTTCAACTTCTTTATCAAAATCAAAGAATTTATAATTTATTTCTTTAGCCAATTCTGTTCCAATTGTAGATTTTCCAATGTCACTAAGTCCAACAAGAAATATTTTCATCGACAATCACTCTTATATTTGAGTAATTATTTAGCTATTCTCTAATTTCGCCCAACTCATTTAGTTTCTTCGGTTCCGAAACTGCACCTGCGCCAACGTCAGCTTGATCATCCCCTCCAAAGTTCATGCTGCTGCAGGTATGACAGCTGGGTGATTGCAGTGATGGGGGCTGGAATCAGTTCAAAATTAACCGCAGATGAATGCTGATAAACGCGGATATGCCACCTGAAAATCTGCGTTCATTTGCGTTTATCTGCGGTTTAATCTTATCCACCAACACGAATTGTAACGGTCTCCTTTAGGACCTTGCCAAATAATCTATTGCACCTGCTCCTCAAGAGCCTTCTTGCCTCTATCAACGAGCTCCTGACGCCCGAAAGGTTTGGTGATGTAGTCAGTTACACCCGCCACATGCAGGCTGATCATCTTGTCTAAGGGCTGGGCCTTTGCAGTCAACATGACTACAGGTATATCCTTTGTTTCTTCGTTTTCTACAATTTCCTTTCTAACAGCCTATCCGTCTAACTGAAGCATCATGATCTCGAGTAGCACCAGATCCGGCCGTTCAACACTGATCTTATCCAATGCCTCCTGGCCACTGTATGCTACTGAAGTTTCGTAGCCTTCTGTTTCCAAAACAAGTTTTACAAGGTCAACCGTATCTGGTTCATCAACAAGATCAGGATGTTGCTGCGCTGATAAAAGAATTTGGCTATGAGGTGTATGAAGAAATTAGGCCAGTTCGAGATGACATTTGGAAGATTTATTGATTTGTTCACGATGTGTTGACACCTTCCACTTATTCGTATTCTCTTCTCATCCAGTTTTGTATAATCCTTTTCGAACCCGGATAATTCATAATAATTGAATTATTAATTCATAAGCTTCTTTTTCGCGAGTCCCACCGCATTTATCTATTATATATTTACATGTTTTCATCTTTCTTAAATATTTTTCATCTTTAAATACAATATACCTGGTAGCATGGATTGTTGCTTCGATCACAGCAAAAAATCCTCGATTAATGGTTGTTATACCAGTTCTTTTAATTTTACCTGTTATTGGATTTAATTCTGCCTGTATTGTTTTACTTCCCTTTTCATAATTAGCCTTGAAAATAATCCATGCAGATGTTTTGTTCAAAATGGGAAAAACGCCATATTTATCAATTGTTACTGTTTCAAACATTGTGTCATCCAGTTCTGCCAAAGCTGATTGCACATATAATAAAGGATCATCAACCATATTGGCTGCAAGGAGTCCTGTGTCCTGTATATTGGTACACGTATGGGATTCAGTATATATCCGGACCATGAGTTTCCCATCCCGCCTGATTATCCCTATCGGAGCGGCATTGAACCTGCCATCCAAAGAGATTGTAGTAATAATGGTCTCATTAATCCCTTCCAATATCCCGTATTGGTCCAGATCAATTTTCAAAATCTCAATCCCCCTAACAAAGCAACAAAAAGACCGGCAATAATTATATCAGCAGTAGACCCGGGATTGATACTGTCTTTAATGAACTGTTCATCCAATTTCATGATATCCTCCCGTGTATTCTCAAACCCTGAATTATTGATCATATCCACTATTTGCTTAGCCTGATCGGAAACAATCTGTGCAACAAGGTTGTCAGATTTTGTCTGAATAAATGTATCTGGATTGTCAGCAAGTATCTCCATAAATGTCCACACAACTGCATCATTGATATTTGTGGAACCATATTTATCCAGGATACTATTTGCGCATTTGAATGTCAACGGGTAACCTGCTGTCCATTCCCTGGCGATCATGTCATAAGAAGAAGATATCTCCATTAGCTGGTAAAGAGTGGTTCCCTTTGTTTTTATTTCCTCAATTGAGGAGGGGTTTTTCAGATCAAGATCACCCACATCCTTCACCCTTACACCAGCTGCCGCAAAAGCACGGTATAGTGCCACTGCATCATTGGCATCTGTATTTTTTATCAATTCCACAGTTGCCTTGTTAAGTTCGGGGAAGATACTATTTGTCCCGTCTATTTTATCCGCAATTCTTCCGCCTGCCATTACCAATGGTACTAACAATATGAATGCTCCAAAATGGGTATTTCCCCCGCTTTGCCATTTTGCACTTTCCATAACTGCAGAATAAATATATCGGCCAATATCCTTACTGTCAGCTGATGCTTTTTTCATTACAGGATATACACTTACTGCTGAAGCAAGAAAATGCTCGAATTGTGTATCAGGGTAATTATGGTCTCTATCGATATTGCCTGGTTTTGGGGTGGCACAAACCTCCAATATCATGGCAAGCTGAGCATATTGAGCTATAAGATGGCTATTTTTTGTCATAATAAATTCCAATTATATTTAGTATTCACCAGCTATCAAACGTTTTTTTATCTCATTCAATGCTTCAAGTGCTGATCCATCAGTTTCAACAGGGGATTGATTATTAAGATCTGCTGTTATCATTGAATTATCATAGGGTATTGAACCCAATACCGGTATTCCTATTAAATCAAGTCGGGATTCGATCTCTTTAATTTCTTCACCCCTGACCTTATTTATTACAGCAACCAATTTCTCTATCCCGATATCACCTGCAAGATCTTTAATCCGGGATGCGGTTTCGATACTCCGGCTACCTGGTTCCACCACAATTATCATCAGGTCAATTCCTCTTGTGGTACCCCTGCCCAGATGTTCGATACCTGCTTCCATATCAAGAATTACAAATGAAGATTCCTTGAACACCACATGTTTCAGCAGGGCTCGCAAAAATGAAGATGCCGGGCACATGCACCCGGAACCGCCTTTTTCGACAGTACCCATGACCAGCATCCTCACCCCGTCAGGTCCGGTAATTCCGAAACGTTGCACTACATCGTCCACTTTCGGGTTCAGTTTAAACATACCTGCCGGACCTCCGGCACGTTCATCAATGAATTCTTTATGGTCTGTCAGCGGAGATGGAGGAATATCAATTCCTAATGCGGATGCCAGGTTCATATCTGAATCCGCATCAATAGCCAGTACATCCATTCCGTCCCTGGCTAACAGCCGTGCCAATGTCCCTGCCAGCGTGGTCTTTCCAACACCGCCTTTGCCTGTTACTGCAATTTTCATAGTTACACTTCAATTAGTTCTATATAGATATCATCGTTTATTTTGATCAGAGCACCACATCACTTTTCCCTTTATCGTTAGACAAATATATTATTATGCATCTTGTATCAGTATGCGAGAGTTCATTGTAGTGGGCCATAAAGCCCGGATAGATAGTAATTTCAACCTGAATGACCTGCCTGGCACTGGCGGAAGAATGGATATACTGTGCCGATGTGTGAATTCATCCCTTTTTTTAAGTCATGATCTGCGACGGGATGTAGTAATCTATCTGGTACTTCTGGGTGAACCTGAAAGGTCAAAGATAGTTAAGTTTGAGGGTGAAAGGGTACGCTACCTTAACCCTGACGAACGAAGTAGCGGTTCACTTATTAAGAAAGCTCTTGAGAAAAGTGCAGGATCCTATTGGAAACAATCTACTCTCGGGGTATGGATAAGAACAGGAGGTCTGGAGGATATTCTGCGTGAGCTTATGGATGGAGCTGAAAATAAAAAATTGTTCTATTTATCTGAAGATGGTATTGATATAAGGGAAATTGATAAAAAATCATTGCTCAATGATGTCGTATTCATACTGGGTGATCATTTAGGAATAACACCAGAAGAAGAATCTGTCATTAAGGATGTAGGATCAAAAATAATAAATATAGGGCCTGTCAGCCTGCATGCTGATCATTGCATTATACTTGTCAATAACGAATTGGATCGGAATATTAAGAGGGATGCTTAATGCATCCCTGATCTCTGAAGTATCAATAAATCTTCGGTACTGATCTTCTCTCCAAGTCTGAATTGTGAATATATATCTTCTGCTTCCTTTTTGACAGCAGCTTTGGTAGTAATTTCTTTACCTGCTTTGCCTGTCCTTTTAATGCCGATGATAATTTTATCAAAATCACGGATCTCTTTTTGAGTCTTTATGAAAAGCCTATGTTGTTCATCAGCAGATTCCTGGATTTTAACAAAATCTCTATGAACTTTGTCAGAATCGACACGTATCTTATCTGCTTCTTTGAACGTCTTAATCATCTTATCATGATATTCCTGTGCAGCATCAGCAAATTCTTTTACTTTATCGTGATATACAGAAGCTTCATCCCTTAATTTCTGGGCATCTTCGAAAAAGGTTTTAATTTCCTGATTCCCTTCAAGTTGTTGTTTCTTGTTTTTAAAATCCTCTGTGAGGTGGGATATCGTTTCTACCAATACCCTTTCCTTATTTGCCTCCAACACTTCAGTCTGCTGTCTGAATTCAAGATGTTCTATTTCCTGGCTTAGAGCTTTGAGGGATGGGCCATCACTGAGATTTAAATCCTTCCTGATCGTATCGATCTGGGCAAAAATCTTATTCGCTTTTTCATTAAATTCGTCGCGGAAGACTTTATTCTCCCTGACAGATGCATTATTTGAATCTCTCAAGTTTTTAAGTTCTTGAGCTTCATCAATAAGTTCTTTTGTACGCTTATTCAGCTCATTTCTTTTTGATGCCAGTGTACTAGCTTCAGTATTGAGCTTATTTCGCATTTCCTTATATTCTTCAGATTTTATTTTTAATTCTGATTTTTGTTTCTGCATTTCTTCCAACATTAACCATTAATCCTCCTTTTCCAGCTACTGATCGCTGGCATTTCATGCACCTCATAATGCACGATACCTTGACAACAGATTGTTGTCAAATTTTGATTACCTCAATCAAATTTGGTTAGCCGTTTACTTTACTGATCAAGTTATAAGATTTAAAGAATTATTTCTTTGATGACCTGTGGGTAAGACAATAATATTTATTAATGTTAAAAAACACACATTTTCAATCAAATTCATCACCATAATACTAAAATTCTAGAAGTCTGATTACTAACAAAGCAATAATGGACTATCCTGAGATTGTTCTTATAAATTATTACATCCTTTTTAACCTTTTCGGGTGTTTCATGCTCTAAAGGAACAGCACCGTTCAAAAACCTGGATTGATGTGAAAACACTATATAACATCTATTAATTTATTTAATCGAGAATAATCTTCCCACCAAGCTTGTTCATATTTTCGAAAAAACCAGGGAAGGAAATATTCACTGATTCAGCTGTATCAATTGATGTGCCTCCAACTACAAAACCTGCCACAGTTAAGGCCATTACAATACGGTGGTCATGCCAACCGCTGACATTTGAACCGTGCATTTTTCCACCTTTAATAATTAGCTGGTCAGGTTCTTCCTTTATATTGACACCCATTTTAGCAAGCTCGACTGTCATGGCATGCAATCTGTCAGTTTCCTTAAACCTGACATGTCCAGCATTCTCAATAACCATTTCTCCCTGGGCTGCTGCTCCTAATACTGCTAATGTCGGGACCAGGTCAGGTGTCATACTTACATCTACTGTTACACCTTTTAGCAGGCTTTTTCTGACTGTTACTATACCACGATTTTTGTCCCATTGAAGGTCAGCACCCATATCCTGCATGATAGGTATTATGGCTGCATCTCCTTGATGACTGGGGAATAATCCCCTGACTGTAATTTCTTCACCTGCCAAAGCACCGGCTGCTAACAGGTATGATGCTGAGGAAAAGTCGCCTGGTACTGTATATTCGCTAAATGAATATTCCTGGCCAGGAGGAATGGTAAATGTAATATTACCGTTATGGTCTTCATTCAATATTATGGAGATACCTGCCATTTTTAGCATATCTAACGTGATCTCCACATATGGTCTGGATTTCAATGTTCCATTTACTTTGATCAAAGTCCCTTCAGGACATAAAGGGCAGGCAATGAGCAGAGCAGAAAAGAACTGGCTGCTTATATTACCGTCTACAATAGCTTCCCCGCCTGACATGGGTCCTTTGACCACAATAGGAGCCGTACCGTCATCTTTTGTTGAAATTACTTTTGCTCCTAACTGGTTCAATGCTTCCATCAAAGGCGTGTTTGGCCGCTTTTGTATAGAATTATCCCCGGTTAATACAGTTTCTCCGTCACATAATGCACTGACCGCCATGATAAATCGCAGTGTAGTGCCGCTGTTTGCCACATCAATTATATTGTTAGGTATTGTTAGCCTGCCCTTTACACCACTAATAATGAGTTTGTCCTTTTCTTCAACAATAGTTGCACCTAAGGATCTGCATGCATTTATTGAAGCTATTGTATCAGCAGAAATGAGTGGACGATGTACCACAGCCCGGTCAGTAAGTGCAGACATGACAATGGCCCTGTGGGTATAACTCTTGGAAGGAGGTGCAAAAATGGATCCTTTTAGCGTGGATTTATTAATATATGCCTGCATATGCCGTCACATTTTTTTTAGTGTTAATTATTTTTATCCAGCATAGCCAGGACAAATCCTAAAAAAGGAGGCGAAGGTCTATTGGGCCTGCTCTTGAACTCTGGATGGAACTGAGTAGCAAAAAAGAATTTGTGATCAGGTATCTCGGCGATCTCCATACGGTTCTTGTTCTTACCTGTAAATTTCATTCCTTTTGCTTCTATTGCCTCGATAAATTGAGGATTTACCTCATATCTGTGACGATGGCGCTCAATAATATGATTTGTGCCGTAGAGCTTCTCAGCAAGGCTTCCCGGGATCAGGTCTGCATAATAATCTCCAAGCCTCATAGTAGCACCCATATCAACCACGCCTTCCTGTTCAGGGAGTAGATCGATCACCGGATGTTCAGTTGCTGATAGTTCAGAACTGTTTGCATCTTTATATCCTACCATATTTCTGGCAAATTCAATTACTGCCATTTGCATACCCAGGCAAAGGCCCAGATATGGCACATTATGTTCCCTTGCATAAGTAATAGCTGCAATCTTGCCTTCAGTCCCTCTAACTCCAAAACCACCGGGAACAAGTATCCCATCAAACTTAGATAAGTTATCAATAGTGTTAGGATCGTTCTCCAGTTCTTCGGCATCGATCCAGGAGGCTTTCACATTACATCCCGCCTCTATGCCAGCATGCTTTAAACTCTCCCTGATACTCAGATATGAATCCTCAAGGTCAGTATATTTTCCCACAACAGCCACCTGCACGATCCCAGTACACGATCGCATCTTCTCAACCATCTTGTCCCATTCCCTTAGATTTTGCTTTGGTTTCAGGTCCAGTTTGGAAAGGAGATAATCAGCAGCCCCTTCCTGTTCCATTTGCAGGGGAACCATATAAATATCCTCTGCATCATGGGCGCTTATTACTGCTTTTGCCTGAACATCACAAAATAATGCGATCTTTTCCTTCGTGTCCCCTAATACTGGTTTTTTACATCTAGTAACTATCATGTCCGGATGCAGACCTAACTGCCTCAATTCTTTAACAGAGTGCTGGGTGGGTTTAGTCTTCTGCTCCCCCTGGGCATCCATAGGTACCAGGGTCACATGTATTAAAACCACATCTTCTTCAGCTTCTTCGTTGTGCAATTGCCTGACTGCTTCCAAAAACGGCATGCTTTCGATATCGCCTACAGTGCCGCCAACTTCTACCAGGCATATCTCAGCACCACTGTTTTTTGCGACCTTCCTTATCCTTTCCTTGATCTCATTGGTAACATGAGGGATGATCTGTACAGTCTTACCCAGATAATCGCCTCTACGCTCCTTATTAATTACTGTCTGGTATATCTTCCCTGTCGTCAGGTTGTGTTCTCTTGTTAGCTCAATATCCAGGAACCGTTCATAGTTACCAAGATCAAGATCTACTTCCCCCCCATCTTTTAACACATATACTTCTCCATGCTGGAATGGGTTCATGGTCCCTGCATCGAGGTTGATATAAGGATCGATCTTTATAGCAGTGACATCATATGCTTTATTTTTAAGAATACGTCCCATCGAGGCTGCTGTAATGCCTTTCCCAAGCCCGCTCATTACACCTCCAGTTACTATGACATATTTCATGATATCTTATTCCTCTTTTTTTGTACTATTTATTGACATTAAACTCATTGCACCATAAAAAATAAGAAATATTAAAATAATCGACACTGATAGTGCACCCAGCATAGGATCAAATATTTTAATAACAAAAGTGATCAATAAGATCCATAAAACAAGCAAGATCATTAAAAACGGTATTACCAAATTTTCATGTTTGATGGGTTTTCTTATTTTCTTTCCACTGGCTGATACATCAACTTTTCGATTCCGTGTGTTTTTCGGTTTTTCCAGTTTATATTTGTGGTTTCCAAGTCTTGTATCAACATCAACAGAGGGTTTTGGTTTTGATTCAACTTTTTGTTCACCTATGCGAACCTTAATAGTTTCAGTATGTGAACCATAACCCGTAGTAACATTAATTTTTCCTTCACCAATAGAAATATCGGAAGGAAGCTTTACTACTACTGGAACCCATTCCTGGTTTGTTACATATGGGTTGTCTTGCAGGAATGTTACATAATCCCTAATACTATCAGTAGCTGATAAATGCACACGGGTGGGAGTGCCATAATTTATAAAAGCAATTTCGAAACTGCATTCTCCACCAGGTCGCAGTGGCACTTTTATCTCTGGTTTTTCAAACTCGATTGAGTTTATTTTGCTCCGGTTTATATGGATTTGTAGCACAGATCCCTCGAAATTTAATCTCTCAAATCTGGTGGAAGCATATTTGGAATGCCATCTTCAATGGGGTAATGTTCATTGCACTTACTGCAGAACAATGACCCTTTAATGATCTCTTTATCTTCTTCTTCATCCACTGTAAGGACCAGATCACCTTTACACATCGGACAGCATAATATTTCCATTAGTTCATGTTTCATAAATGTCAACTCATAATAATTTTATCGGTATAAAGGACATAGTGATTTATCAAATTACCGATTATATCTGATTCATCAATTAAGACCATTTGCAGGTCATTTTTAGAGACCTGTGAGGGGACGTCAATTCCATATCATAGGATTTTCAAGATAAATTTTGATGGGAAATGTATCTATAAAAAAAGAATTAATGGATGAACTTAATAAATTACCATCTCATGAAGTACATCTGTTTTGCTGATAACGCCCATAGGTTTATTGTTTTCAGTAACCAACAACATACTGATCTTTTTTTCATCAAATACCCTAACAACACCATGTAGTGGAGTATTACCATCCACAGAGATGATGTCTTTACTCATGATCTCCTTTATCTTCAGATTTACCTTCCCACTGGCAAGTGTCTTTCCAATATCTGTATAGGTCACAATACCCACAGTATTGCCTTTATCTTCCACCGGAGCCCCATGAATGTTATTCCGGGTAAGAATCCTTGCTGCTTCCTGTATAGTTCCATTAGCAGGTATGGTGATGGTCTTTTTAGAAACATAATCTATTATTGGACGTTTTGGAAGAGAGACCATTTCGATTATTGAGAACAATAATGAATTAGATGAATCATCTCGCCCGATTACTTTGCCTCGGATGATGAGTTTATTTACCGGAGTTGGACCCACCTGAACTATGTCATCGGTATCAAACTCCCGAATGTCCCCTAAAATACGTATTATACCATTACATGTATCAGGATGTCTAACAGTAGTAAAACTTATTTCAGCTGCAGTCAAACCTTCAACAAGCTGTTGATTTTTGAAAATTGGAACGACAGCTTCAGCTTCAATCTGATCTATACTTAAAACTTGATAAGTAATACCGGTAGCTTTGTATCCACCTTTGGGACCTGGAACACCTTCAACCAACCCAAGGGCTTTAAGTGATTGCATTTGATTCCGAACGGTCCCCGGATTCCTGTTTATAACTTCTGCAATCATCTCACCTTTAACAGCTCGTTTATGTTTGCGATAAAGATTTACTAATGCTGTTAAAATCTCTTTTTGAATTGGAGTAAGTTCCATATGAATACCTTAAATGTTAATGTTAATAAATAATTTCAACTTAAATATTAAATATTGTCGACAGCTATACTATTTAACAACCGTTATTGTGCTTTTTATTCAGTTTCCTATTTATGATGCTTCTCTATTTGGGAACCGTTTTCTAAAAATAATTTATGTGTCTAATCAACCATTAATGTTTCTACACGATTATTAAGTTAATACCTTTATTGATAGTGATTTGAAAAATTTATAAACTTATGATGAGCTGACCTTCTTCCTGATATTCAATAAATAATTCTGCAACTTCATATGATTCCACCATTTCAACACCTTCAATGAAATCATCTTCTTCCAGTCCTATCATTGAACTTGCCAGGCGGCAGCATTTGAATTTTACACCAAGTTCAATACATTCCCTGACACGATCATCATATGCAGGAGACCCGTATTTATTCTTTTTTCCCAGGAGCACCCCCATTGGCCCCCATAATACCACTGACACATCCAGTCCTTTTTTTCGATAATATCTTGCAAAACGTATGGTCTCCTGAGGGCTGGTACTCTCATAGACCATGTTCTTTAGAAGTAAAAGGACGCGAGTAATCTCAGCCATTTGATCACCTAATACAGTTCAGCTATATTTTCTGTTATGACATGTTCACAATATACACATCGTAATCTGATTGGGTCTTTCCTGACCAGGAACTTTGAGACAATAGGTTCGTTCGTATTTGAAATACAGTTCGGATTGACACATTTTACCATACCTTCAACTATATCTGGAAGTTCCACAAGATGTTTATCTGCCACTTCATAGTTGCGGATTATATTGATAGTTGCATTTGGAGAGATAAGAGATATCTTGTCAACTTCCTTTTGTTTAAGCTCCCTGTTTTCTATTTTCACAATATCTTTGCTTCCCTGGGTCTTGCTTGATACGTTCATGGCTACTGAAACAACTGCACTGGACGTGCCTTTGATCCCCAATATTTTTAATACATTCATGGCCTGCCCCCCCATTATATGGTCTATGACAGTACCATCCCGTATGGGGCGCACTCTCATTTCTTTTTCAGAGTTCACATCTCCACCCCCAGAACAATTGTGAGAAGGGCCATCCTGACAGGGACACCGTAAAAGGATTGTTCAAAATATTTTGCATGGGGTGAATTGTCCAAAGAACTGTCGATCTCATACACCCTGGGCAAAGGATGCATAATTATCATGTCCTGCCTGACATTTTTGAGAAGATTTGGAGTGATCTTATATGCACCTGCAACTTTTTTATATTCGGTAGGATCAGGGAACCTCTCTTTCTGGATACGAGTCATATACAATACATCAATATCGCCCACAATTTCGTCCAGGTTTTCGGCCTCACTAACCTGAGCACCCCGGGTTTTTAGATCAACTTTGATCTGTTCAGGCATGGTCAACTGAGGTGGTGATACCAGAGTGATGTTAGCACCGTAACGGGAGAGCGCATAGGCCAGGGAATGCACAGTGCGCCCGTATTTCAGATCACCCACTATAGCAATATCAAGATTTTCAAGATTACTCTCTCTATTAATTGTATACAGATCAAGCAACGTCTGAGTGGGGTGATGCCCTGCACCGTCACCACCATTAATAATGGGAACTGAAGAAAATTCAGAGGCCAGTCGCGCCGAGCCTTCACTGGGGTGTCTTAGCACAATGGCATCTGAATATGAACTGACCACCCTGATGGTATCTGCTAATGTTTCACCTTTTGCAATGCTGCTGGCTTCTTTGGAACCCAAGTTTAACAGATTGCCTCCAAGCCTTAGCATTGCAGCTTCGAAAGACATCCTTGTCCTTGTACTGGGTTCATAAAAAAGCAGTGCCAGGATCTTACCTTTAAGCAGATCTGATGTGCCGTTTTTGAGCTGGTCTTCCATTTTAATAGCCCGGCCCAGAATAAAATCGATCTCATCTCTGGTGAAATCCTTCATTGAGATAATATGACGACGGCTAAATTTCATTACAAGTAATATAGGGATGTCACAATTTAAATCTATTGAAAGTTGTATTTTTTAATCTACTTTGATACCAAGAATGTCCCTGGCACCGTTGTACACATCCCTGGCAATTAATGCACATCCTTTAGCTGCACTCCATTCACCTATGGATTCTACCTCTGAATCCACATGATTTGAGATTTTCTCTTTTACATATTGAAGCTCGCTTACCGAACCTGATAAAAATATCCTGGGTTCAGTATTACCCTTTTCTTTAAGCAATAACGTCATTGATACGATTTCCATTGATGCGAACAGGGCCAGTGTATCAAAGGCAAGGGCAGCCTGTTCATTCCCTGATTCAAAAGCTTCAATAAGTTCATGGATGTTCCTGTGCCCGGTCATCTTGATTACCCCTGTTCTGGTAAATGCTTCATTGGCATTGTACAATCCCACATCCACATCCCTTATAGCTGCCAGGTCAAGTGGTCCGTGATGTATGCCGGGGGCAAAGATGCAGGCATCAATACCGCCCAGCAGCTGTCCATCTGCCACTGCCAGTGTAACTGTATTTGAACTGATATCTGAGACAATCAAATCCTTAT
This sequence comes from Candidatus Nanoarchaeia archaeon, assembly GCA_035530415.1. GTDB lineage: Archaea > Halobacteriota > Methanosarcinia > Methanosarcinales > Methanocomedenaceae > Kmv04. The sequence goes on from DATKUV010000176.1 coordinate 17,077, forward strand.
ACCCTTGCTTAAAGGCAAAATAGACTATCCCGATCTTCTCAGGACTGGCACCATGTGAAAAAATGTTGAACCTTGGATCAGGGGTATTGCCCCGGTGCAGGCCCGGGATCACTATTGCAGGGATACCCGATCCCTTAATGGCATCAAACACCTGGGTTCCACCGCCCACATGAAGTCCGGCACCATCCCGGCTTATTATCCCTCTATCAGGTACGCGGTCTATGGGCATGATCTTGCTTATGGCATCACCCATAGAATATGTGATGGCAATCATTTTGATCTTATCTTTATTAGTGCCAAGACCCTGCAAGATGGTAGATAACAATTCAGATTCGGTCATGGCCGCAGCTTCCTGTCTTGAGATCTTTAAGGTGTGTCCTTCAGAAGTTGCAAACCGCATGGATGTGGTGCCGTGATCAATCCCGATAAACATGGTTGTGTTGTTTTTTTTATATATAATAGGTTTTTTGATTTGAGTGGGATGGAATTTTTGATAGATATCGATTCAAGCGCAAAATATGTAAAAAATGGAGACTTTTTATTATTTTCTGGACAATCTCACAGAGACTTCGTGAAAAGAATGAAATCCCCCTGGAGCTTTTAAATTTAACAAAACGTTAAATCAATAACAGGCCTTTTTGCCAGTCATTGATTATTTTAACAGCGGTCCTTATTTCATCCACTTCCCCTTTCTTTTTCAGGAAGTTTCTCTGTTTGCCAATGAGTTCAAGCACCTCATAGGATTTCTGTCCCTCTATTGTAACATTATAAAAGGATTCCAGGGCAGTTTTATTCTCCCGGCACACTTTTTCTATTATTAATATAGCCACACCGAGAGGGTCCTGCAGGTGAGTCGAATCCTTGACCGCAAGCAGCCCTTGTATATATTCGTCGTTCTCATCAAAAGGTATCACGCCCGGGGTATCCAGGAACTTTATTCGGGAACCTGCATTCACAATCTGCACTCCTTTTGTATGGCCTGATATTGAAGAGGTGCTGGCTTTATGTTTCCCTGCCACGCCATTTATTACTGACGATTTGCCTGTGTTGGGGTAGCCAAGTGAGCCGACCAGAATATCACGTCCTTGTATATTGGCAGTTTCAAGGATCTTGTGTCGTAACATTGTTGTCCCGAACCTCTCTTTACTGGACACAAAAACAGTGGGAGCAATTTTTGATAAGCGGGATTTGGTTTTTTCAAGAGTTTGTTTTGATACAAGATCGCATTTATTGAGGACTATTATGAATGGTTTATTTGAACGCAAAATATCACGCTCGACCTCGCTGTTTCGTGTTTCATCAGGAAACCTTGCATCTACGACTTCCAGAAGGATATCAGCTTTTCTTATTACATCCTTTAGAATTTTTTTGTAGCTTGCCATGAGAGTACGATATAATACATGAAGATATATGGATGTATTGTGGGCTGGGAAATATTATAATGCAAAATACTCTAAGTAATTGCGAGAGGGGGGATTTATGTTCGCGCTAGGTTAAATTGGATCTAAGATTAATACTTATTTTCTTTCCAACCTTCTTTAATATTTCAATTCCACCATCAGACATGCCCACAAAAACCTCATCCGCATTCTCAAAAATACCATGTTCTACCACCCCAACACATTTTGACAATTCCACTCCCAATTTTTCAGGATCAGGTATTTCTCCAAAATCAGCATCCACAATAAAATTCCCATTATCAGTAATCACAGGCCCGTCTTTACGTGTAGCCATTCGCAATACGGGATCACCACCAAGTTCTACAACCGCTTTTTTCACCAGTTCCAGAGCATTAGGCATAACTTCCAGGGGAACGGGATGATTTAGAATATCAACAACCTTCTTTTTATCAACAAGTACTACAAATCGCTTTGCAGAGCAGGCCACAATTTTCTCATTAGTATGTGCAGCCCCTCCACCTTTAATTACAAACAAATTTCTATCCACCTGGTCAGCTCCATCTATCGCAATGTCAACTACCGGGTTCTGGGCAAGCAACGTTAGCGATATGCCGCAGTTGATTGCTAATATTTCAGATTGATAAGATGTAGGAATTCCAAGAATATTTAATCCTTGTTTGACCTTCAGTCCAATGGCCTCTATGGCAAAAGCAGTAGTAGAACCGGTGCCAAGACCAACTACCATCCCATCTTTCACAAGGTCTGCTGCTGCCTGGCCAACGATTTTTTTTTCAAGTGTATTGGTTTTTCCAGTTCTATCTTTCATTGAACTCATGTAAAAACAAATCCTTAATAGAATATTCAAGAATTATTATTTCACCAAGACATAAAAACTTGCTGCCCTCTTTCAGTCAGAATGATATTTGAGGATAATCATAACTGGGACGCGTTCATCCTTGAGCATAAAGACGAACTTCGCGATGTTGAAATTATTGAAGTTAACAAAATGCTATCCTGTAAGGTTGAGAGTCGTGGTTACTTCACATATCTCTGCGAAAATTGTGGAACCTATCAAACCATCAATTTTGGATGTAATAGTCGCATCTGTTCGAATTGTGGTAAGAATCATGAGACCTTCAACTTAAGGATTTATTGTCTTGAAAAATAATCTCGTTTGATGTCAGAAAACATAGATTTTGTACAAAGAATCGTAACGTGGCTCGAAGATAACCAAATATTCTTACGTGAGAGAAAAAGTAATGAGCAAAGAGCATTAGGGATGCTTCTTTACTATGCAGGTTTAAGTTATGAGAAAGCCGGTTCTTTTGTACAAGCTAGTCACGAAGCAGTCAGGGAATGGTATCAAAAAGGGAGGGAATTATTTGAAGGATTAACGGAAAAAAAGAAACGCAAATGGATAGCTGTTGATGAGAAGGTCATCGCTGTTTGGGTTTCTTTTGGCAGAAGTGGTTTGGAAACAATGGCTTTTCTCAAAAAGGTAAAGCATGCTTGCAAAGGAAAACTACCCCGGATATTCATCGACGGGGGATCGTGGTATCCATGGGCTCTTGAGAGAGTCGGTTTCGAGCGACATACTGTTATATCGTTTGGACCCAGAAGTGCTATTGAGCGA
>DATKUV010000177.1:0-6086 GCA_035530415.1 Candidatus Nanoarchaeia archaeon
TCCAGAAATACATTACCCAGGATGAATCCTGTAGCAAATATCAATATAATAAAAGGTGCTGGCATTGGAAGACCTGTTTCAAAAAGGTACATAATACCAAGAGCCACTGTAATTATAGTAAAAGACATTCCCACAACAACAGCCATTATTTGTAAAAAATGTTTATCTAAAGATTTATGAATAATCCATCCCTCCATTTTTTCATCTTAAAAATTAATATATTCAAAGTTGTATTTATTAATTTCTCTAATATCGATTTATTTTAATGGGATCGATTAACCACCCATTTTTTTCATCATCTTCTGTATGTTGAATTTCCCGCCGCGAAGTCCTTTGAATGCTTGTTGCATCATTTTATGCTGTTTTAGTAATAGTCTGACATCCTCTGGTGAAGTTCCGGAACCCCTGGCGATCCTTTTGATCCGGCTACTGCCTATAACAGTTGGTTCGACCTGTTCTTTTTCAGTCATACTGTCCATGATGACCTTAAACTTGTCCAGAGTACCCTTAGTGGTCTGGAAATCATCATCAGAAAGCTTTGGGATCATAGGCATGTTGGGGAGCATCTGCATAACCTGTTTCAATGGTCCCATCTTGTTCATTGCCTGAATCTGCTTATACATGTCTTTGAGGGTCAATTTGCCCCGCATCATGCTCTCTACATCGAACTCGTCCTCATCCATGGCTTCCTGTGCCTTTTCGATAAGAGTTTTAATGTCACCCATTCCTAACAATCTGGAAATAAAACGGTCTGGTTCGAATTTTTCAAAATCTTCAGGCTTCTCCCCTATACCGATAAATGCTATTGATGAACCGGTCTCTGAAACTGCAGAAAGTGCACCGCCGCCTTTTGCAGTGCCGTCCAGTTTACTGATTATCACACCTGTTATTCCGATTGATCTATTGAACACCTTAGCCTGCTCGCTTGCTTGCTGGCCTATGGCCGCATCAATCACCAGCAGTTTGTGATCTGGTTTTGCGAGGGCATGGATATCCTCCATTTCCTTGATCAGGTCATTTTCAAGAGCATGCCGCCCTGCAGTATCGATAATTAACACTTCATGTTTACTCAATGCTTCCATGCCTTTTTTGACAATTTCCACAGCATCCTTATTATCCCTCTCTCCATAGAAAGGAATATTTAATCGACTGCACAGCGTGCTCAATTGCTCGAATGCTCCGGGCCGAAATGTATCTGCACAAATAACAGCGGGTTTCATTCCTTTTCGCTGGAAGAACCGGGCAAGTTTTGCTGTGGTTGTAGTCTTACCGCTGCCCTGAAGACCTACCATCATGATCTTTTGTGGGCTTAACTTAATACCAGTCCCATGACCCATTATTTCAATAAGCTCATGATAAACAATATTTATCACGTGTTCCCTGGGACTCATACCGGTGGCTACTTCTTCTTTTAGAGAACGTTCTTTAATCTTTTTAGAAAGCTCCATTACCAATTTTACATTGACATCTGCCTGTAGCAGGGCACGTTGGATCTCTTTTACAGCATCATTTACTACCCTTTCATCAATCCTTCCAGCGCCTGCAATCTTCTTTAATGCGTTCTGCAATGAACTGCCAAGTTTATCCATTACCATGTTGATCGTCCTGTTTTAACAATAATATTCTACGTAACTATTAATTTACTTATATCTTTAATCAGATTATGAATACAAAGGTTATCCATGCCACCAATGAAAGGATTACTGAATGTTTAAGTCCTGCAATTATGTTTCCTTCACCCATTTGGCCTGCAACCAATCCGGAAGCAAAACCCTGTATCAACCCGGCATGGAAAAATAATCTATCAAATTCTTCCGGATTAAATCTCTGTATGAATTGTGCTGCTTGCGGGCCCGATGCTGCGGCTTGATTTGCTGCATCTGCCATTACTGGTATGAATGAATATGAAAGAATTCCGATTACGAAGAGGAATACAAAAAATGACATATATACAATGACTACATACACGATCATAGCACTGAATCTCTCTCGTTCCATCATTTTAATGGTATATGCATCTTTGGCAGCTACCTCCAATACATCGGGTACATTGCCACCTGCCTTACTTGCCTGATTAATTAAAGCCACTGACCGGAAAATAAGTGAGGTTGAGACCCTATTTGCAAACACATTGAGAGATTCTTCAAACGATATGCCCCATGATAACGAAGCATCAATCAATTTGATCTCTTCACTAAGATCGCCGTACTCACCTTTAGCAACCGTATTAACAGCTCGTGTCAGAGTCATGCCTGAACGATTCATCTCAGAAATATCTCTTAAGAAATTGGGGAAATATTCTTCAATTTTTTTAATTTTTCTGGTGTGTACAATTTGGAGATAACCTGGTGGAACTAAAGTTATCAAAACAGTAAAATAAACCACATGATCAAAAGCAGGGGTCAGTCCTGTTCTCCAACCGGCTATGATCAAGAAGATCAATGCAATAGGAATTGTAAAAACCAATGCATATATAGGTTCTTTCTTCATTCTTTCAAATGGTGATTTAAGAAAATGACGAAGTTTCATCCATTTTCTGGACTCTTCCATTTGCAATTGAACTCGGTCTTTTTCCAGTTCTTCAAGATTTTTTTCATTAATCTCAGGAATTATATCAAAGGGAGTGGGACCGTTCAAAAATCACACCTCTGGTGTTATTGCATTTACGAGAATTACAAATATAAAACTTCCAACCGGGATCACAAGATAGATCAACAAATATATCAAAATCATTTCCATTCCGCCCATGGTTGCCATTACTGCCATCATAACAATCAAAAAAAGCGGACCAGCAACAAAAGCAGTAACATAAGTCTCAGCTATCACACCAAGTGTTTCAAGAAACTCGTTTTGTTCTCGCTTGCTTTCTATTACGAATTGTTCAGCTTTTATTTTAAAATACCTTTCCAGATCTCCGCCAGAGGCTACAATCGTTATACACCCTTGAAGAAATTCCTGAAGTCTATAGGATGGGGTAGTGGCTGCCACATTTTTCATGGCAGAAACCAGATCGTGACCAAGTATCTTAACATTTCTGACCACATATGCAGATTCAACTGCAGCTTCACCATATATCTTATTCTTGGCAAGACTTGAAAAAATATCAACAGGAACAACACCTGCTCCTGACATGGCTGACATATAATGTACAGCATATGGGAGCATTACATTTATTCTGTTTTTTCTACCGCTGTTTATAATCCTGGGTATATTCAAGAATCCAAGATAGGTTACTCCGCCAAAAATGAGAATAATAACTATTACAGATATGATTTTTATTACCAGGTTCTTATATTCCTGGAATCCTGAAATAATGTCTGTGAAAATGGACTGTGATAATGTTATATCAGGCGTCCCAAAAGCTGAAACAATAAGAACAGCCAATATTAACCCAATAATGGCCATTATTATCGAACATAAAACTGCTAATGACAGATACATATCATAACTGACATTTATTCGTGTTTTTAGAAGTTCCTGCCGCAGGTTAAAATAATTGGTACGTCTCTTTTTAAAGTAACCACCAAATAAATGGAAAGCGTAACTTGTAATAAAATTAACTGCCATATAATTCTTGCCTCACAATTTCCATCAGTGTATCTGGTTCGCGATAATATGTCACAACGATCTTGGCGACATCTTCATAGTGCTTTACATTCTTCATACTTGCCCATTTAAGGATTTCCTGCCTTCGTTTTAATTCAGCCTTAAGATATGCATCATCCCATCCTCGATTGTGCATAATAGTCTCAAGTATGTATGATCGACCTGAATAATTGTATTCGTCTTTTGATGCCACCCAGGTAAACACTTCATTTGTTAATAATTCCCCTGTCCTTGGATCAACACCAACGATCTCGGTTATTGATTTTGCACGTCTTACTCGTTCTTCACCGATTCGTACCTGAATCTGGATAATTACAACATCAAGGGCTTGAAGCATGATCCTGGGAACATTGATGGGTGGATTCTCAAGACGATGAACCACTGAAGTAACAGAATCTGCATGCATGGTTGAGAACGTGGTATGGCCGGTACTCATAGCCTGGAACAGGACATAAGCTTCAGCTCCTCTAACTTCACCAACAATAAGGTATTCCGGACGCTGTCTGAGAGCTGCCCTTAACAGGTCATACATATCAATACTCCCCGATGCTCCTCCTGTAAAGGTCTCACGGGTCACACCAGCAATCCAGTTGGGATGTGGGATATTTAATTCCCTGGTATCTTCTATTGAAACGATCTTAGTCTCTGGTGGAATAAATAGTGCAATGGCATTCATTGTTGTTGTTTTTCCAGAGGCAGTACCGCCAGCGAAAATTAGATTTCTGTTATTCTCGGCTGCGATCCATAGATATGCCATTGTAGCTGTGGAATATGTACGGAAATCAATAAGGTCGGGTGGGGTAAGCGGACTTTCCTTAAATTTTCTTATCGTGTAGGAACTTCCTCGAGTGGTAACTTCCCTACCCAACGTCATCTGTATCCTTGAACCGTCAGGCATTGTAGCATCCAGTAGAGGATCTGCGATCGAGATGTGCCTACCGCATATCTGTGCAATTCTAACCACAAAAGCATCAAGTTCAATTTCATCCTCAAAAATGATGTCTGATTTTATTGATTCGTATTTTCTGTGATATACAAATATTGGCGTAAATGGACCATCACATGAAACATCTTCAAGATAAGAATCATGCATCAATGGATCGATCTTTCCATACCCCATGAACTCAGAATAAACATGATACATTATTTTTGTGAATGAAAGCGTATCCAATTCAATCTGATAATCCCACAAAATATCATTCGCTTTATCTTTCAGATATTTCTTGGCACCGTAGTCTTCTAATTCTTTAAGATTCACGTCAAGGGTTTCTGACAGTCTCATCTTCAATTCATTGAAAAGTTCCATTTCTCCAGTAGACAGTTTCGGTTCCAGTATCTGATAAATATGCGTATGTGTTGTAGGATTATATGAAATCCTGATATAAGCAAACGGTTCATTAACTGGATAGAGTTCAACTTCATCATAAGGAACGTCTTCACTCATAGTAAGATCAACTAAAGGACCATGCTTTTCAGGATCATAGTCTTCAAGAATAATCTTCTTTCTCTCAAATCGCCTGACAAAACGCTGAATTAACGACGGTTTCGGAGGTAGTTCTACTATTTCAGGTTGAACCGGTTCCCCTTCTTCTATCTGCGTGATCTCTTTTAGGGTTTTCTTCCATGTCGATTCAACGGTTTCAGGAAGCACTACTCTTCTATGTTCGATCACACGACTATCGCCAACACGGGATTTCAAATTATTTAAATCTTTTTTTTCCCCACCAGGCATAATAAGATCAGATAATAATCCATCCTTCTCTTCTAATCCATGTTCCAGGATTTTGATTTTTACGTCTTCTTCTTCATTTTCGCCTTCTTTGATTTCATCTTCAGAATCGGTTGATTTATTTAATATTGGTCTGGAGTCATCCAAATCAGGCGTATTTTCAAAGGGCTTCAATTTTTCTTTAAAATCGTTTTTAGTTTTACCCTTATCATTATCATCCATAATTCATCCACCCAATTAAAACTATTAAATTATTTCAAAATTGCCCTTTGATGAGATTATCGGAAAAGTGATGAAAAAGAACATTTCGTAACATCTTCATTAGACAAATCGTTGTGCTACGGTTTGCTGTAATTTTTCCAAAGTTTAAAATACCTCAATATATATGCTTTTCCGACAATCTCTTGATATTCACTATAAGCTATGTAAATATATTTATTGTTAATAAAGATAATTAACTACTTATAGATAACGATTAATCCAGAATATAACTTTTATGCCAAATGATATTAAATCAGCTTGTAGGGAACTTATCCAGTTAATACTTGATAATGATATTCAAAACGAACTGGAACTCAATAAAACAAAAAAAAAAATCAGTGCACGATACCGTTTGAAGAGTCTACCTAGCAATTCTGAGATTTTAGAACTTGTCCAACCTCATGAATTTAATAAGGTAATTGAAATTTTGCAAAAAAAACCTGTCAGGACCATTTCAGGGGTTGCTGTAATAGCTGTTATGACCTCGCCT
>DATKUV010000178.1:0-3735 GCA_035530415.1 Candidatus Nanoarchaeia archaeon
CCTTCCTTTTCTTTTAACTCACTTAGTCTCTGAGATATCTTTTCCAGGCTTATACCAATACCCGGCAGACCATCAGGCAGCCAGAAATTATAATCATAATACAGGTTGATCAGGTCGCTGTATTCAGCTTCGGCTTTTTCAATCACTGCATATCCCTCTTCCACATCATCCAACAATGATTCTAATTTAGACACTTTACGGGACATTTTATTAATAATATCAGAAGCGACCATGTCCCAGTCAAATAATCGGCAGCCATCAAATTCAAAAATCTCCATGATCTCGCTGAATTCCGGTGGTACACTCCCAAATGAAGCGGGTCCGGCAATGTAATGTATTTCCCTGGCAGAAGGATTACAAACAGCTGTACTGGAAATGGATTCAAGCCAGTGAGCACTTAATGCTGACCTGATAAGCTGCCTTATCTCATCCAGGTCTGGTATTTCTTCATCCCTCATATATGCAATTTCCTGTGCGATCTCAAAAATTTCTTCTTCAGATAGTACAACCATTACTTCAACAATGCCAGATAGTTCTTCCAATGTCAGCATAAATAGAGATAAGAAGGTAACATAAAAAAGATTTCCTTTCCGATCTAAGCCGATCGTTAGGTTTTTTATTATTTTTAATAATCTATTTAAACCTTGGATACATCACATATTATAGCAATGGGACCCATAAAAATAGAGGGACGAAAAAACAGACGCATGAAGAAAAATGTTTGACATGTCTGATATGCTATCCAGAACTTAAAGATAAGGTGAAAGAGAATGGGTAAAGTAGTTTTAATGGACTTTTCTGCAGAGTGGTGTGGACCTTGCAAGATGCAGGATCCGTTCATAGAGGAGTTAGAGGGAAAATTCAAAGATACTGTGGAGTTCAAGAAGATCGATGTTGATTCCAATATAGAGCTATCAGGCAAATACGGGGTTCATGCAGTACCCACCATTGTAATTGAAAAGGATGGGGAGATCTATAAAAAATACGTGGGTGTAACAAGAGCTCATATTCTTGAAAAAGACCTGAACGAAGCTTTGAAATAATTGGGGTAGATACTTATTTTTTGTGACCTGGGAGTTATACCAGTTCGGTTAACAACTACCAGGGGAACTGCAAGACCACACATGGCCCTCTCGTTCGACGATCATGTTTTTGCATTCGATACCAGCCGGACATTCAAGAATGATCCCATACAACCAGAGACATATTTTATTACACATGCCCATTCAGACCACCATGGAAAATCTGCAATGGTGTCCCCAATGGCTATCTGTTCTGAAGAGACCGCCCGGGCTTTAGAGATCCGTTTTGGTAAGGAATATAAAGGCAGGACATTTGCAGTCGGGGAAAGTATTAACGTAAACGAAGTGGAAGTTGAAACTTACCCGACACATCATACCATCGGTTCCTGTGCTTTTTTCTGGGAAAATAGTAACGGCATACGAATTCTTGTAACAGGGGATGTGAAAGATGCTTCCCACCTGCCTGATTGTGATCTACTGGTCACTGAAGCAAATTATGGGGACCCTTCAGATCCATCATGTTATTTTGAAGATGATATCGCCGGATTGGACCAGATACTGGGGGATAATGTGGCATTGGGAGCATATGCCTTTGGTAAAGCGCAGCGGGCAGTAAGCCTTATTCGAAGTGCCGGCTGGCATGATGATATCTCAATGGACAGCATGGGCTATAAGCTTACAAAAGGCCTGATGTGCGACTGCGGCTCACTCACTGAAATTAAGCAGTTTAATGGAGGACATCAGGGTATCACTATTGTGCCGCCATGGGATCTGGGGAAACTTCCCGGCAGCATGAAAAAATATGTCCTTACCGGCAGGAATGATTATTATTATCCGCCCATTCATATCAGCGACCACATGGATGTGACAGGATTGGTGGATATGGTGATGAGACTGGAACCCAAAGCCACCTTGATCTATCATCCAGACGGCCATAGGCCCCAGCGAATGGCTGAACATCTTAATAAGGTGGGATTGCCAGCTGTGGCGCTGAGCGATGTTATAAAATAATTGGCATATATTTGAAAATGGATGGATACAGATGCTGATAGAGATTTTACTTGGTACAATAATATTACTTTTAATAATACTGATTTTTATAATTATAAAAAAAGGAAAAATTGAGCCAACAGATATAGAGTCTGCTGTATCCAACACCTGGATAAAGCTGGGTCTGGATGAAAAGGTGGGTACATTGGCCACTTATGCATCTGATATAAGAAATGATTACAGGTCCCTCGAGACTATGCTTCGGGTACCTACTGAAAGGGGGACCCTGGGAGAAATCGCCCTTGAGACCATCCTTACTGATCAACTTCCCCCTGATATGTTCGGGATCAGGAAAAAGATCCTTGATGGCAAGATCCCTGACGCTCATATTAAATCAACTGTAGGTATTATCTGCATAGATTCAAAGTTTCCTCTGGATAATTACAGAAAAACATTCGAAACGAACGATCCTAATGAGCAGGAAGCTTTTAAAAGACAGTTTATTAGAGATGTAAGGGGCCATTTAGACAAAATTGCCACAGATTATGTCAGACCCGAAAAAGGAACAGCTGATTTTGCCTTTGCCTATATCCATTCTGAAGGTGTCTACTGGTTCCTGGTGAATGAAGCCTTTGAAATGCTGCGGGACTATACCAAAAAAGGAGTGCAGGTAGTCTCACCATTGACAATTTCCCATAAGGTCGAACTGATAAAGGCAGGGGTCCATGCTAAGAAACTCTCAGATGATGCACAGAAGGTGCATCATGAGATCATTACCCTGTCCAGGGATTTTAAGGAAATTGATGAAAAATGGCGAGTGTTTTACCAAACTCATTTAAGGAATTTGGGAAATAAGGCAGAGGAAATTGATTCTGCATATAAGAGAATTTCAGAGGATTTTGATAAGATAAACAGGTTATCAGATGATTGAAGCAATTAAATATAATTATTTATTCGAAGCCATTAAGTGAATTGATCCCTTGTTAGAGCTTGAAATTGTAACAAGGATTTTGATGTGAAATAATATGACTAAAAAAGTAGCAGTAATTAAAGGTGATGGTGTCGGGCCTGAACTGGTAAATGCCATGATAGCAGTAACCCGGGCCGCTGGTACCAACGTGGAGTTCATACCCTGCGAAGCAGGAGCCACCTGGTGGGAAGCAAACGGCGGGGATTCATTGATCCCGCCTGAAACGTGGGGGGTACTTGAAACTACCGATGCGTGTTTTAAAGGACCTACCACCACTCCCGGTGGGGCAGGTTCACCCAGGAGTGTGGCTGTATCCATCAGGCAGAAGTATAACCTGTATGCTAATGTGCGGCCAATAAAAACATTCCCTAATACAGCAAAACCTCTGGGTGATGTGGATTTTGTATGCGTACGAGAAGGTACCGAAGGATTGTATATAGGCAAAGAAGTGCAGCTCACAGACGATGTATATATTGCCATACGCAAGATCACCCGCAGCCAGAGCAGCCTTATTGCCAGGTATGCATTTGAAGAAGCAGCTCGGAGGGGCTGGAAGACTGTGGTCCCCATCCACAAGAGCAATATCCTGAAACTGACCTGCGGTACCTTTTTGGAAGAAGTTGAAAAGGTAAAACAGGATTATCCTGATATTGAAGTATGGAAATATCATATCGATAATATTGCCCAGCAGCTTATCAAGAACCCGCAGATTTTTGACCACTCGATTCTTTTATCCACAAACCTTTTCATGGA
>DATKUV010000179.1:0-3899 GCA_035530415.1 Candidatus Nanoarchaeia archaeon
GAATTAGTGTGTGCCATATCCCACGCAGGTGTTAATAATCCGAAAAAAGCCAACATAAGGGTTATTTCTTTATATCCGCACCCGGTTATCAAGATGCCTATCGTGTGCGAGCAGTGCAAGAAACCAAAATGCAGGGATGTCTGTCCTACTGATGCCATTGTAGTAAATGATGGTGTGGTCACTATCCTGGAAGATAGATGCATTTCATGCCATGCATGTGTGAATGCATGTCCCATAGGGGCAATATTCGTGCATGAGGATATTGAGATCCCTTTCAAATGCGATATGTGCGGTGGTAAGCCAAAATGTGCAGCATCATGCCCTAAAAAAGCCATTCTATATGTGCCTGAGCACACCCAGGGACAGGCCCACCGTCTCGGTGCTGCATTAAAGTATGCTCACATGCAGGAAGTCGAATACTACGAGCACGGTATAAAGAAGAAGCTTAGATATGCTGAGATAGAGACCGGAGGCACCAGAGGTGATTCTGAATGAGTCTTGAAGGTGGATACCACAAAAAAATACTGCATGTAGACCTGACTGAGTGCAAGACCCATGTAGAGGCCGTAACAGATGAATTTGCCTTGAAATATATTGGCGGTAGAGGCTGGGGTGCGCGTCTGGTATGGGAGCACATGAAAGATGACATTGATCCTCTGGGTCCAGATAATATAATAGTAATAGCTCCCGGCCCATTGTCCGGGTTATACCTGCCTGCATCTGGCAAGACCTCGTTCTGTTCCATTAGCCCTGCCACTGGCATCTACGGGGATAGCAACCTGGGCGGCATGTTCGGTGTTGAGCTGCGCATGGCAGGATATGATGCAGCTGTAATAACAGGCAAAGCTCCTGAACTATCATATCTGTGGATAGATGACGATGATGTCCAGATAAAAAGTGCTGTAAAATACAGGAATATGGGCAGTATCGAAACAGAACACCAGTTACGTAAGGATATCGGAGATGAGACCGTTAAAGTTGCTACCATTGGTCCAGCAGGTGAAAAACTGGTGAAGATGGCATGTATCACTGCTGATTGGGGACGCAATGCCGGACGTACAGGAATGGGTGCTATCTTAGGTTCAAAGAACCTGAAAGCCATTGCGATTCGCGGTACCAGGGATCTGCCAGTGGCCGACCTGCCCCGTCTGACCAGGATAAGTGACAAGGCTTATCGCAAGTTGAAGCAGCACAATCTATTCGAGTTCTGGCAGCGCCAGGGTCTTATGAGCGTGATCGATTATGCCAATACTTCAGGTATCATTCCAACTCATAATTTCATGGACGCCCATTTTGATAAGGCCGAAGAAATAAATGGCGACGTCATGGAACTGAACTACAAGATAGGTGATGCTGCCTGCTACAGTTGTCCCATGGCCTGCAGTAATGTGAACCTGGTAAAGGATGGAAAGTATGCAGGTACAGTCATCGAAGGTCCGGAATACGAAACAGCCGCTATGTTCGGTTCCAATGTTGGTATTAGTGATTTTGATGCCATATTAAGGGCCAACTATCTTTGCGATGAATATGGCATCGATACCATATCTGCCGGCAGTCTGATCTCTGTGATGATCGAAGCTTATGAAAAAGGCCTGGTCAGTCTTGAAGATGTGGATGGTATGGCCCTGAAATGGGGTGATGACGATACTATAATGGAACTGATACGCAAGACAGCGTTCAGGGAAGGTGTGGGTGATACCCTGGCAGATGGAGTGTTTGGCGTGATCAAGCGCTGGCCCCAGCTTGAACCCCTGATCTCACATGTAAAGGGACTGGAGCAATCGGCATATGATGCCCGCATTGCTATTACCATGGCATTGGGATATGCCACATCTGATATCGGTGCACACCATGCAAGGGCATGGCCTATTGCTAAAGAATTAGAGATGGGAAGCAACTGGAGTCTGGATGAAAAAGCTGACCTTGTCATATATCACCAGACGGTACGGCCTTTATTTGATATGCTTGGAGTATGCAGGTTGCCATGGATTGAACTGGGTTTTGATGAGAATACTTATGCAGAGTTCTATAGTGCTGCAACAGGTATCGAGTTCACGTTAGATGAACTTTTAAAACTCAGTGATGCTGTTTATAACATGACAAGGGCCATTAATATCAGGCTGGGACTGACCCGGGCAGATGATAAGCCGCCTGAGAGGGTTTTCAATGATCCTATTAAAACCGGGCCACATGCCGGGAAAGCATTGAGCAGAGAAGAGTTCGAGAAGATACTTGACATATATTATCAGCGGCGTGGCTGGGATAATGATGGCATCCCCACAAACGAGACCCTTAAACAAAATGGTCTGGAAGATGTGATCGAATATATGGAGCTCAGACGGGAAAGGAAGTGATTTAGGATGAAAGATTATTCAATTGGATTTATCGGTACAGGAAAGATGGGTGAGGCTCTGATAAGAGGAGTTATAAAATCAGGTTTGGTCAAACCAGATAAGATCTGTGCCAGTGATATCGATGAAAATAAATTAAATTCGTTAGCATCTGAACTCAGCATCACTGTTTCATGCGATAACAAACAGACCCTGGAACAATCAGATGTAGTAATTTTAGCCATCAAACCCCAGATCATTAGGTATGTCCTGCAGGGAATGAAAGAATCTGTAATTAAGAAGCATCTATTTATTTCAATTGCCGCAGGTGTAACGATTGACAGTCTGGCCAGTGAACTGCCTGTAGGCACCAGGATTGTAAGGGTAATGCCAAATATCTGTGCTACGGTAGGAGAAGCTGCTTCTGCCATTTGTCAAGGAGATGTAGCCACAAAATCTGATGTGGAGACTGCATGCAAGATATTCAATGTAGTCGGCGGGACTGTTGTTGTGGATGAGCATCTGATGGATGCAGTGACAGGGCTTTCAGGCAGCGGACCTGCATTCGTGTTTATGATCATTGAAGCGTTGGCAGACGGGGGAGTGCACCAGGGACTAGACAGGGCGACTGCCCAGAAACTGGCAGCACAAACGGTGCTGGGAGCAGCCAAGATGACACTGGAGACAGGACAGCACCCTGGAGAATTGAAAGACATGGTAACATCTCCAGGTGGCACCACAATCCACGGCATCGAAGCACTGGAAAAAAACAATGTCCGATCTGCAATAATGTCTGCTGTGATAGCAGCTTCAAAGAGGTCTAAAGAGCTTGGAAAATAAGGACGGTACAATGGGTGGTATCAACCTTATATTTCAGCAAAAACCTGCTCTTGCACTGCTTGCCATCAGAAAAGAAGGTGGGACCTATGCATCTGTGATATCCAGGGAAATAGAGTCCACTTTTGCCCATACTACCAATATTTTGAATAAGCTGGAGGACCAGGGTCTTGTAACATTCGAGCCTGATGGCAAAGATAACAGGGTAAAAAGGGTCGAGCTGACACCTAAAGGACAGGATGCTGCAGAATTGGTTGAGGAACTGGCTGCTGTACTGGAAGGCAAGAAAGCTATAAAAATACAAATAAATAAAGCTGCCTCTAAGATAAAGGCGATAGATTTTACAAAAAAAATCGAGATGATCAATGCCCAGATCGACCTTGTAGCAAAAGAGGAACTGGGTGCAAAAAAAAATGTTTCTCAAGAAGATTATGTACGTATAGGACGTCGGTTAGGTCCGTACAGACGGGAGCTGCATAAGATAATGAAGTCTGGTGGGAAAGGAGATGTTAAGCAAGCTGAGGCATTGGACAAAGAGATCGAGAGATTATTCGAGGAGAGGGAAAGATTGAGGGTTTAGCGTTCCCATCTCTTAATATTATTAATATGATCAAAATTATTAAATTATTTGATCGTGCCTCCATAAAATAACTTTTCCCGAATCTAAACCAGGCGCAAAACTTCAACAAACCTGGCTCTCAAGTTTTCAACACTACCCACATCAACAGGCTT
>DATKUV010000180.1:0-19248 GCA_035530415.1 Candidatus Nanoarchaeia archaeon
TGCCTGGCAACTACGGTTGCACATCCCTTATACAGTTTGAGCTTAACCATTCCCTCTACATGGGCCTGTGTGCTATCTATAAATGCATTTAGATCGCTGTACAGCGGCTCATCCACCAGTCCCATATATGCCAATTCAGACCATTCATCATCCACTCGTCCTTTGAAACTCAATTCACGCCTTGTAAGTACCAGCTTTTCCAGGTCCTTATGGGCAGTCAACAGTATAGTGGCTGCCGGGTGTTCGTAATTTTCCCTGGCTTTAAGGCCCAGCACCCTGTCCTCGATCATATCAGTCCGTCCAACACCATGAATTCCGCCCATCCTGTTAAGTTCCCTGATCAGGGCAACGCCATCCATTTCAGTACTATTCAAGGATACTGGAATTCCAGCCCTGAATCCGATTTCGATAATTTCGGCTTCAGGCCCATTTTCAGGAGATTGGGTCCATTCGTAGATATCCTCAGGTGGAATATAATCCGGTTCTTCCAGTCGACCGCCTTCGATGCTGCGGCTCCAGATATTCTCATCAATACTCCACGGTTTTTCCTTTGTTACAGGAACCTGGATATTGTGCTTTATCGCATAATCGATCTCCCATTCACGGGTCAGGTTCATATCCCTCATGGGAGCAACTACCTGTCTTTGGGATGAACGGAAAACAGCTTCAAATCTTAACTGGTCATTACCTTTCCCTGTACAGCCGTGGGAAATTGCCTGCGCATCTTCAGAATTTGCCACTCCGAGTACCTTTTTAGCAATAAGTGGCCGTGCTATTGCTGTCCCCAGTACATAACCCTCGTAATTCCCGTTGGCCTTAATAAGCGGAAAAATGTAATCGTTAACAAATTCGGCTTTGGCATCGATGGTATAATTCTTATCACCGATCAATTTGGCCTTTTCTTCAGCTTTTTTCACCTCGTCCTCAGGCTGGCCGACATCAACTATTACTGTAATAACATAATCAAAATCATAATATTCTTTTAGAATGGGGATGCATACTGATGTATCAAGACCGCCTGAATAAGCCAAAACAACTTTACTTTTCATCTAATATCCTTTCCTTTATTATCTAGTATTTCTCAATAATTTGTACTTGGAATGAAAACTATAAGTATAAACCTATCGAATATTCGTTGAATATTCTATCGAATAATAGATTAACATACATCAGATAATAATGATGAGTATAAGCAGAGTATGCTACACAGAATCATCAAAAGGTAAGATATGGTCTTTAAATCATCCAAACAAACGTTGTCCAACACGATAAACAAAATGTTAAACGCTTCAGATGATATTATTAAAATAATCAAAACATCAGAAGATAAACTGGATACAGCCTTCCATCCCTGTGCTGTTCAATAAGATGCATCATTCAAACAGCAAGGTTCGCTCAGCTTCATATTTTATTTTAGATCTAAATAATCTGATTTCTATCACAATTAGGCAAAACATAGACCTGTTATTCTATAAAAAAGCCGTTAAAAAATACGTATAAAGTACAAAAACGCTTTTTTCTTTACAATATTCCTATGTGTGGGTTTATTCAAGTGTTCTATAGAGTATAGGAATATGGATTTGTAACTACAAACCCTGGTATTTAACGCACTTTCCGCAGGTATATGCAAATTGTTAACATTTTTCCTGATGCTGGTTTTGAATATGTATCGCATAGTATATTTATACTGTACATATATATGCACATGGTGAGATGACAATATTCATCCATCCAATGTTGGAGAGATCCTGTTTTAGTATACAATTTACAAACTTCAGCAGAAAATTGACATACATAATTCTAAACCATTTTCACGC
Organism: Candidatus Nanoarchaeia archaeon; assembly: GCA_035530415.1. Classification (GTDB taxonomy): domain Archaea; phylum Halobacteriota; class Methanosarcinia; order Methanosarcinales; family Methanocomedenaceae; genus Kmv04. The sequence goes on from DATKUV010000180.1 coordinate 1,818, forward strand.
ACATTTTGAAAACCGCAATTAGCCGACATGATTAAATGTTTAACTAAAAGATTCACTTTTGAGATTTACCTGCGGAAAGTGCGATTTAACATAAAAAAATCTATTTATAAGCATAGACCTATAATAATAATATTAAATTCAAGTCAATAGATAACGAAATTTCAAATTTCGTCACTACCCCGAACTTCGCTTCGCTAAAGTCCGGGGCATCAGAAAAGATGCTAGAGTTATATTACACCTTTGGAAGTTTTTTCTCTATGTTTACTTCAGGTGCAAGCAAGTAAACCTTATTCCATTGTAGACCGAAGGTTGAAATCTCCTGCCCCACGGAAAGAATGAACCATAATATAATATTCACCCGAATCTAGAGGTATCCTGATTTTTTCTTTTGCCGTGCCAGTATATCCCCGATCATCATACTGAGTTAAGGTCGGTTCTGACCCTTTTTTAACATATAGATCAAAATCTGCTCCGTCAGGCCCTTTAAGTTCAATATTCAATGCATTTTCCACTTTTACTTTGAACATGGCTGTTTCGCCTTTTTTCTTAAAATTCCCAGAGACTTGTTCTCCCACTTGAATTGGTACGATCTGAGGAGGAGTGATGAATTCGCTCACATTGATCAGCCCATAACCATGGCTATAGTCAAAACCAGCCTGGCCTAAGTCTTCAGCTCCTCTATGTAATTTTTTGCGAAGGATAGCTGGTGAAATATCGGCTTGAGAATAAACACTCCGGATTGCTGCTACTACACCAGCAGCGACCGGACATGCTGCCGAAGTGCCACCATCGGCTGGATAAACTTCAGACCCTCCAAAGTGAGAGTATGCACAAATGTCAGGTTTATTTGGATCAAGACGACCCGGTCCTTTACTTGAATAACCAAGGCGTTTTTTGTCTGTAGTTACTGCTGCCACACAAAGTACACTGGAATGTGAGTTCGCTCCATAAATAGTTCTATCAGTTACATTTTCGCACCTATTATCACTGCATTCTTCGCCGCAGTTACCTGCTGCAAAAAGAATGTCTGCACCAGCATCTTCTAGACTTTCAACAATGATGTTGAAAGGGTGTTCAGGATTATCACTGTAATTCCCGGGGTGGCCCTCTGGAAAATCCCAGGATGGATGGTACATTGCCCAACTATTATTAACTACAAGCCGTGGTTTGTTTTGTTCATCAGTTGAGAGTAATTCAAGGAGCTTGCTATATGCAGTGACGGCATCACTTAAAAATCCTTCCGTCGCCGTTTCTCCTCTTTTTTGTGATCGAAGTAGTGCATAATCCAGAAGAGTACAATTTGGGGCAGCAATGCATACGTCAAATGCACACATTGTTCCATGGTCTTTAGGGAATTTTCCTGGTTTAAATACAACTTCCTGCAAAGGACTCCAGCTCTTATTTTCATCAAAATTAGCAGAGATCCCTTTGCTACTTAAGTATTCCATGTTAATTCCTGTATCCATTATTGCCACCATGACATTGGAACCGTCCATCCCCTTTGCATAGAGTTCAGTTGTCTTCAGAAGATGTGCTACATCCTCATGAGTTCCCACTGGACTCTCATCAGGACAAACTGGACCAGTACCGATTCTTGCATCTGAATATACAGCGACTGCATATGGATCTTCATCCACTTTTTTCATGAGTCGATCTAATGCATTTTCATCTTCTACTTCACCCCTAATAAGATACGTGGATACTTCTGGCCGTGCATTAAAAGTAAATAAACGGCCTACTTCCATATCTCCCACACTCTTTCGTTTTTCTCGTTTTGGTATCTTAATAGGAGGGTAATTCTCATCAAGAGAAAAACCAGGAATATCTAAAGACGGAACCGTAGACTTTGAAAGTCTTGTGGCTGTTAAAGCATTTCTAAGCTCAGTTGAATAATGCATCTGAATCAATAATTTTATTTTTTCTGACATTATTATTCCTCCTTATTTTTCTTTTGTGGGAACTATCTTTACATCTGCAGGATAAACACCTTTCACTTTGGGTTGAATAGACATTAATTTGTCAGGGTCTATGTCTCCCAAAACGTGGACCACATATAAGTTACGTTTCGGATTGATTACAATCAAACCATAGTCCTCATCGATTTCTATCTCTTTTAGTCCTGGAAGTTGTTCAACAAATTGAATTGTATTTTCATTTGCCAGTAAATGTAATTTGATTAAAAATCTATTCATAGTTATCCCAAAATTGGAATCCTTACTCCCTTATTATATTTTATTTTTTTATTATAAATAACTTTGGTAACTAATAATGGAATGATTTTTCAGAATTACACATGTGGTTGGTTCCTCTTGAGCTTATGTTTAGCTGATCCATTTTCGCGCAGTTTCTTTTTTTCTTGGCGCCTAACCAGAATCCAACTTTGGTTGTTTTGGCTCGTAATGAAATGAAAGGGGGCACGGAGTTATATAGCATATGGGTGATCACTTTTCGGTGCTTTTCGGCACAGAATACCAATCAGAATGCAATAAGCATTTGGGCATAAGAACCGAGGTACTGATATGGACTCATATCAATAGGAGCTAAATTGCGACAGAAGGATTATTATTTAGTCCGTTATATGAGGTTGTATAATATTTCGGCGGGTGATTCCTAATGAATGAAAATATGACAATAAAGCGACACTGCAGATACTTGCTGGATGATGGCAGTCCGTGTCTCAACATAGCAGTCGGAGGAAGTGACTTCTGTGAGCAGCACAGTAATTGGTTTACTTCCGACCTAGAAGTCTACAAAGAAGTCGCTGAACACTTTCGCCAAGACATACGGGAGTTCTGGACGCGATCGAATTTTTATCTACTGGTGCAGGCTGGACTTCTTTCTGTATTCGCCTCAATTGCAAATCGCGCATCGGAGTATAATATTGCGATTGGTATCGCTTTGGGGGTGTTGGGACTATCGCTTGCAATTGTTTGGTTTATTGTTGCCAGAGGTAGCATCATTTGGATAAGAAAATGGAGAGCTAATATGGTAGAAATTGATGGAATAGTTGATCGACATCATTACTATAAAGTTGAGAATTATGCAGCGCAAAGTCCTCTTATGAGTCCATCTAACGTAACCCAATATTTACCTTTGGTGTTTGGTATTAGTTGGCTCGTTATGCTTGTACTATTCGTCACCTATCCGCAATAGCATAGCACCTTGTAAGCAAGTTCGTTTAAACCCATCAGTTTGATTATGGTTTATGCCATTCATAAGTCATGGTCGCGCAATGGGATGACTTACTTGCGATGAATGCTATATTTTTCGCCAAAGAAGGCTCATTAAGTGATATTGGGTATTTTTGTGAAACGCACCCAAAGGGTAAAATAAGAACTTTGGGTAATATTAAACAAACAGGGCTAATATTACACTTTTGAAACACTGATATCTTCATCTTTATTTGCCAGTTTTCGCCTAGATGAATTTGATTTCTCCGATGAAAAATTGAAGAAAGCTATCCACTTTTCCCTTCCCAAAATACTGGAGTTAAAAGTGACATAAATACGGGAGTGACGTTTTGCGGATTATCCCATTGCAGCAAGCCCGCCTGCGGATACCTTATGTAATTTTAGTCCTGTTTGTTTAATATTACCCATTATCGTGGTTTGATCCCGCTCTTCTATGGTGATTTCAAGCCATACGGGACGTTGAAGTTGAATATAATCCAGCGACTTGTGCTCACCTGATCGCTTCTGTGCATGGCAGGAAACAGTCGCGGTAAACCGATCGAACACCACAGTCAAAAAACTCTGCCCCTGGTGACAGCTTACGTAGCTCTACCCCAATAAGGTAGGATATCACCCTGAGAGAGTTTGGCAACCTGTACTATCTGATCCTGAGAAAAGTGCGAATAGTTCATGTAAATGCAGGTATTGTACCTTCTTGCTTTATTCATGAAAGTTTCCTTTCTTTTTTCTGAAAATAAAAGGTTGAAGACCGATAATTTGGCAAAAAACGATGTTTAATCACTTAGCGTGCGTGTACGTTAAAATCGGGGCGGTACCTTAATAAAGGGCCTATTCGATCACCAATGAAATAATTTTGTATGAGTTCGAAATTAAAAAAAAAATTACAAAATAGAGGATTTAACTCTCTCTACCTTTTAATAACCTGTTTATCCCAGTTCTATTCATTTATGAAAACGAATATTCGTGTCAATAACATTGCCCCAGAATGGTTTCCAATCTGGCTTATGTGCTGGAGGTATTGTAGTCCATGAAAGAATTGCCCGCACCCTCCGTACTTGACATTTGCTTTCCAAAAAATTCAGTAAATTCGGTGGGAAAAATATGTTTTTTTCTGCAGCATATTCTATTGGCAAATGTCTTTTATTTTCATTTCCAGGATCATAAACATGTACTTTTCCAAGTCCCTGATCTTCCCACGCATCATTATAGTCACCGTCATTTGTCCAGTTAACATAGAAGCGAATATATTCCATGCTGCCAATACTCTTAGGACAAGAACCACCAAAACCATAGGGTTGTTTTACATATATTACGCCCATTAATTCTCTTATTTGTGGGTGGTAACCAACAGCCATAAGTTCTTCGTATTTTTTCTGGTCGTGCTTACAGACATACTTCATAGGATTTTTTTTCCAAGTTAAAAAGTCATCTTCTTTTATCCCATCTAATGCTAATTTAGCTTTGATCAGTGCATGCTCTACTTTTCCATTTGCCACAATAGATTCCAATGAATCAGTAACTGGCAACATAGCTTTATATTCATTAACCAATTTTTCATCCATTATTCATTCACATCCTATATGTTTAGGCACTAATATAGTGCCACTCCTCTACAATTCGATGCACTTACTACAGTACCCAATTTAAGCAAGCCCCCGTGCACCTCGGACTTTTAAAACCGTAGTTTTTTCCCTTTATCCAAACCCACCCCTATTTTCTGACAAATCATTAAACATGCTATATTTATTGATGATAATCTGTGAATGTGATTAAACTTGTCTAATTAAAGATGGATCTTATCGTATTTAAATTTTTCTTCAAATTTATATTTGGGTTCTCTTTAACGAGACCTTCAACTTAAGACTCCTTTTAAATCTTTCTTCCAATTTAGGGTACCGCCCCGATTTCTACGTACATGCACGCTAAGTGATTAGACATCATTGTTTGCCAAATTATCGGTCTTCAACCTTTTATTTCCAGAAAAAAGAAAGGAAATCTTCATAAACAAGATTTGCTTCTTTCTCAAGAGAAGTTAGTACAGGTTGCCAAACTCTCATATGCAGATATGACATTATTCGGATAATAACAGAGGCCAGATCAGAATGCAATAAAGCATGATCTGGTAAAACAATAGCTTGAAACTTCCTTATTTTACTTTTTCGATGCGTTGAGCAAAAATAACCGATTTAGTGAGGCGCTAATTCCTTAGCGTGCGTGTACGTTAAAATCGGGACGGTACCCTATATTGATTGCATTTTTTCTGGTTTTTATTAAAATATCCCATATACTTTGATTGGAGCAGCGACTCAAAGCTCTGATTTATGAAATTCTTCAGAAATATGGCACATCCGATAATGATGGTAAAAATCCCTAAAACAATGAAAGCTTCTGGGGCAATATAATCAGGGAATCGTGTGGTCTTATCTTCATAACCGGTTTTTTCCCTGGGAGTGTAAGAGAAATCTGACAATATTGGTGCACACTGGACCAGCAAGAACCCGATGATCATAATAACCAATCCTGCACTTACAATGTCAACTTCATTATTCCCATCCTTTATCATTCAGGATCACTCCTAAAATATTTCTTTAGATATTGGATTAGGAATTACATTCATAAATAACCCTCCCTGAAATTACCATTCTGCAAGGTTTGGTAACATTCTTTTTCGTCAAGTTATGATTTTTAAGTTGTTTTACATCATAACTGGGTAATATTAAACAAACAGGACTAAAATTACATAAGGTATCCGCAGCCGGGCTTGCTGCAGTGGGATAATCCGCAAAACATCACTCCTGTTTTTATGTCACTTTTAACTCCAGTATTTTGGGAAAGGAAAAGTGGATAGCTTTCTTCAGTTTTTCATCGGAGAAATCAAATTCTCCTAGGCGAAAACTGGCAAATAAAGATGAAGATATCAGTGTTTCAAAAGTGTAATCTAGCCCTGTTTGTTTAATATTACCCAATCTTCTGACGTGGCCCTAGGATGCACCAGCGCTGGTAATACCCCAAGATGTGAGTGAATAATCTGCCCCTTATAAGTGGGACGTCATTTAATGTCGTTTTTATATTATTATTTAGATATTTTTTAGGATACTTTTTTATATCTGTACACGTTTATTATTATGGAGGTTAATTAATTTATGGCATTAAACGCAGAAGTTATTGACAAGATTGCTGCTTTAATTACTGCAGCCTTCGGTTTAGTGGCTGCTCTTGCCTGGAACGGTGCCATCCTTGCCATTTTCCAGCAAATTTTCGGTGAGGCAACAAGTGTTCCTGCTATGGTTATTTATGCGGTTGTCGTTACTATTATAGCAGTTATAGCCACAATTTGGATTGGGAGAGAAGCGGCAAAATCAAAAGGAGCATGATCGTGTATCCACTTATGGAGCCCCAAAAAGGGCTTCATAAGGGTACCACCCCGATTTGTCGAGACCTTCAACTTAAGGATTTATTGTCTTGAAAAACAATCTCGTTTGATGTCAGAAAATGTAGATTTTGTACATGCGAGTCACGAAGCAGTCAGGGAGTGGTATCAAAAAGGAAAAGACTTATTTGAGGGATCAACGGAAAAAAAGAGACGGAAATGGATAGCTGTTGATGAGAAAGAGATCAAGCTCAATGGTACCAAGGTGTTCATTTGGGGTGCTGTTGATCTTGACGATGAGAAAGTAATCGCTGTTTGGGTTTCTTTTGGCAGAAGTGGTTTGGAAGCAATGGCTTTTCTCAAAAAGGTAAAGTATGCTTGCAAAGGAAAACTACCCCGGATATTCATCGACGGGGGATCGTGGTATCCATGGGCTATTGAGAGAGTCGGTTTCGAGCGACATACTGTTATATCGTTTGGACCCAGAAGTGCTATTGAGCGACTATTTGGTGATATTGAAAAGAGAATTCGGCAGTTTTGGAATGGTTTCATCGGAACGTACACAAGAGAAGGCATGGAGCAGTGGGTGGAAGCATTTGCTGGATTCAGAAATTGGAAGAAAGATTTAAAAGGAGTCTTAAGTTGAAGGTCTCGCTATTTCCTCGATCCTCATACAGATCAGTAAAGTTGAGGAATAAGTTCGGTCAACGCCTTATAGAATTGTTTTAGAGTAGATGCCTTAAGACGTTCGCCTCCTGTGTGAGGATCGACTATGGTTGGCCCGATGGAGATGCAGTCCATCTCGTTGCCGTATTTCTGCACGATATAGGTGCACTCAAGACCTGCATGGATCACGGTCGCACCGCAGTCATCCCCGTAGATGCGACGGTACACAAGTTTTGCTTTTTCAAGCAGAACGGAGCTTTCGTTCGGCTGCCAGGATGGATATCCATCGCTATGTGTCACACTGAAATTCAAGCAGTCTCCTATGGATTTTTGGATATTCTTGAGAGCAAACATGGACGCGTCATTGGAGCTGCGGTTTGACGCCTTGATGACAACTTTGTCTTCCCTTATATCGATGTCTGCCAGGTTTGTCGATGTCTCTACCAGCTTAACGTTTTCCTTTTCTGGAATCATCCGGATGACGCCATGGGGTATCTGTCGGAGCAGGCATAGAAGCGCATCTGTCGATATCCTGTCCAGTGACTGATCTGATCCTTTTGCGTCTTCTACAACACATTTAAAACCGCTCTCTACAGACTGGTATTGCGCTTTTAACGCTCTGCAGTATGCATTGAGATCCTTTTTTAAGCCATCCTCTTTGTCCTGTGGGATGACAATGACGGCGCTGGCTTTGCTGGGGATGGAGTTCAAGTAGGGCTTTTCGTCTCTTTCCATCGAAACGAGGCGCAGGTCGTAACTGGCAACTTCTTCTCCAACATCCAGGTTAGTGATCCGCTCATTGAGCCGAATGAGGACCTCAGTGAGGGCTTTGATGGCGTTGAGCCTTCCCTTGTTGATGTTGAGGCCTGAATGTCCACCGTTAAGTCCTGAGATCGAGACTTTCAGGGCGACGAACTCGTCCTCCATATGGGACCATTCAACGGTTCCTTCGTACACGACATCGCAACCGCCTGCACTTCCGTAGATTATGATCGGCGCATCCTCCGCATCAAGGTTGATGTATCTTCTGCCCAAAAGTAGACCCTTATCGAAGCCCTTTGCTCCGCCCATGTTCGTCTCTTCCTGGACGGTAAAGAGGCACTCGATGGGATATTCTTTGAGATTCTCATCCTCCAGAATAGCGAGGGCTGTTGCAACGCCAATGCCATCGTCCGCACCTAGTGTGGTGCCCTTATCTGAATCCGAAATGTTCGCCTCAGCACATGCCTTTATCCATTTCTCCCCTTTGATATCATAGTCACAAACTTGTAAGGGGAAAATATCATTATTAGGGTAACATACCATATCCATGTGTGCCTGTAGGGTGACGTAAGAGTCTTCGGCGGAATGTTTCCCTGACCCTGGCCTGCGAAGGACGATAACCCGTTCGCCGGGAGCTTTTGCCTCAGGTTCGTAAAAAGTCGTCTGGACGTTATCAATTTTCCCGGCGCACTCTACCACATAATTCCGTACTAGATTCTCATTACCAGAAGGATGGGATAGTCTTGTTATCGCCATAAAGTGGTCGTACACGGCCTTCGGCCCAAAATAGTTGTCAGATATTTTTGACATGTTATACATCTCCAATTGGGGCCTCTTTTAATTTGGTTACGTTTTATTTTTTTTTAGATTTGATGGTTAAACTTTGGCGTATTTAAACAAACATTAAATTAGCATTAGAATTATGATAATTAAATCTTTCCTCTATAACCTGGAATTGTACCCATGATAGGATTTTTATATTTGAATATAAAGAATAAAATTTGAAAATTTATATCATCTAATTTACAAAAATATTTAAGTATTAGAATGTGTTTATTAAATATGAGACTTGGGGGGCACGAATCAAGTTGTAATGTATCAAAAAGGTACCGTTTTGTTATAAAACATTACGGTAAGGGTGCAGGCAGTTACTGAAGGCAAAAATTGGAAGAAAGAGGCAAAAGGAGGCTTTAGTTGTAGTTTTGGTGGTACCCTACAAAGGTACAAAACCGGCAATGAAAAAATATGGTTTCTTCAATCCACACATCAACAATATTACCCCTTTTCAGCTTCCCAGATTTTTGGGGTTAAAAATACTGTAAAAATGGGAGACTGCAATCCGAGGAATTGGCTTGAACGATAGAGTATCCGTTGTTTTTTCATTGCTGATTTTGTACTTTTGTAGGATTGTACCCAAGTTAGGAATAAGAGGGGTGTCATTTTTAGTTATTTAGCTTTTCGCCAAGCTTCATCAAATTGTTTTTCACTTGGTGGGTATAAACCAAACCAGTTATATTTGAATACGTTTTCTCGCTCAACATTTATATCACCAACAATTTCGGTGAGGCCTTCACCATGTTTTCCGGTTTTTTCATTTACAATTAGATATGATAGCAAAATCCCAGCCATAATCTTTTTTGGATCATACACCTGATCTACTCAAATCCCTGGGGGTGGGCCACCTGATTGTAAAACCTGAATATATGAAGATTTTGAAAAATTATCAGATATTTCAAAAGAAATGGTACAACTTATTATTTCCGAGATGTCAGAAGAAGACTGGATCCTCAATGTAGGTTTAACAACAAAGAAGGGAACAATAATTGCAGCCCATGACCCGGATTATCTGGATGATTATATACGAAAAAAAATCTATGAGATGCTCAGTTATGGGGGACTGGAAAAGCATGGGTTCATGAATCGAGTAACCATTGAACTTTTTGATAAACATCTCATGGGAATATTAATTGATAGTAATTATATCCTGTTTGTATTCACTAAAACAGACATACAATTCGGAATGGTATTGTATGAGATAACCAAGACTGCAGAAAAAATCCGAGAATTAATAAAAGAATAATCAAAAAAGAAAATAGACTACCCAATCCGAGGCAGTCTTATAAAAACTTATTTTCCTATATCAAAGTTATCTTTTACGATCTTTAATGCACAGTATTCCCCGCACATAGTACATGCTTCACTATCTTCAGGTGCCCTGCTGTCCCTGATGGCCCTGGCATGCTCGGGGTCGATGGCAAGTGAGTACATCTTTTCCCAGTCCAGGTCTCTGCGGGCTCTCGCCATTGCCAGGTCCTGATCGCGCTTGCCCAGTTTGATCATATCACCGACATGTGCAGCAATTCTAGATGTTATGACACCCACCCTTACATCTTCCACGTTAGGAAGAGCCAGATGCTCGGCAGGTGTGACATAGCAAAGGAAATCGCAACCTGCAGCACTTGATATGGAAGCTCCGATCGCGGTCACGATATGATCATATCCTGGTGCTATATCAGTTACCAGAGGACCCAGCATATAGAACGGTTTGTCACCGCTCATGCGTTTCATCAGGGTCACGTTTGTCTTGATCTCATCAATGGGTACATGTCCGGGACCTTCCACTATTACCTGCACGCCGGCATTGTGTGCCCTGTCTGCGAGTTCTGAGTTCATTACCAGTTCCTGGATCTGGGCCCGGTCAGTGGCATCGTGTACTGCACCGGCACGCATTCCGTTACCCATGCTCAGGGTAACTTCATGTTCCTTCATGATCTCAAGCAGGTAATCGAACTCGCTGTACAGGGGATTTTCCTTTTCATTATGGATCATCCATGCAGTCATGAACGAGCCGCCCCTGGAACAGAGTCCTCCGTACCGGCCCTGGGCTTTTAACCGATCTACTGTGATCCAGTTAATGCCTGTGTGAATAGCCATGAAATTGGTACCCAGCTTTGCCTGGTCCACGGTTGCTTTGAAAAGATCGTCCTCTTTCATATCAACTACTGATCCGTATTTCCTGGCAGCTTCAATGAATGCCTGATACAGGGGAACACAACCTATTGATAGTGAGATGGCATCTGCTACACGTTTTCTTATATCGAGAAAATCTCCGCCAGTGGAAAGTTCCATCAAGGTATCAGCACCTGCTGCTTCAGCAACTATTGCTTTCTTGATTTCCATTTCAACATCTGAGATATCTGATGATGTGCCTATTGAAGCATTGACCTTTGTGCGAAGACCTTTGCCAATTCCACAATACTTGATGTCCCTGTAAGGTGTAATCGGAATGACTATCCTGCCAGCTGCTATTCCCCTTCTTACAAAGTCCGGCTCCACTCCTTCTGCTGCAGCCACTTCCTTCATTTCTTCTGTAATATTACCTTTTTGTGCTTCCTCGATCAAATTCATGGTTTCTACTCCATTCTCGGCTTATTCGGGATTACACTGTATATTTATATATAAGAGTGTCCATAAATAATTATTTAATTTAACTCAAGTAAACTTGAGTTAAATATAATTCTTTTTAATGATTTGGCAATAGTATTATTTACATAAGATATATGATATGTGGTCGTAATGGATTTAGAAATAAGTTTTGATGATATTGGAAGTTTCCCACTTCCTGCTGGTGTTTCAAGGGAATGGATTGAACAGGCCGTATCGACCAGAAACGAAGATGAACGTTTGTTCGAGATCATTTCACAAGCAATGGAACAAAAGATTTCTGCAGGAGTGGAAGTACCCACATATCCCCAGTTTCGGGATATGAACAGGCAGTTCCTCAGTATCATTGATAATCCGAAATGCACTGAAGCCCCGCTAATGGTCAAAAAGTCCGAGGCAAATATACTGGAACTTGAAGCAATTTCAGACCTTGCTAAAAAATACAAAGAACAAAATGGTGAGCCTTTGAAGGTCAGGGTGTGCGTTACAGGACCCATTGAATTATACCAGCAAGAGTTCGGAAGTACATCATACGGGGACGTGCTGTTTACCTTTGCTAAAAGTCTTGACAGGTTCGTCAAGAATTCTATCGAAGGTTACCGCGACATTCAGGTCAAAACAATCTCCATAGACGAACCAAGCATTGGAATACATCCCCAGATCATGCATAGCGATGATAATATTATCCAGGCCCTTACCATTGCAGGCGAAACAGCACACAAGCACGGGATTGATACCGAAATACACCTCCATTCCCCCTTAAATTATAAATTGGTGTGTGAGGTCCCGACCATTAATGTTATCGGGGTTGAATCTGCGGCCAACCCATCATATCTGGAACTTATCGACCGACATGATCTGGAATCATCAGACACATTTCTAAGGGTGGGTATAGCCCGTACTGACATATTCGGACTGACAGCTATACTAAATGAAAAATACAATATCAATGTCTGGAAAGAACAGGATAAACTTCCAGAGGTTATTACCCGGATGGAAACACCTGAAGTAATAGCCAAAAGGCTCGGTAATATCTATGAGATATTTGATGGTAGTATAAAATATGCAGGACCTGACTGCGGCCTGGGAGCATGGCCAACCCAGGAACTGGCACAGCAGCTGCTTGCCAATACTGCAGCCGGAATCAAGATATTCCGTCAGGATCATTAATTTTATCTACAAAACCTTTTTATTATCCTCTGGGAATTGAATATTATGGATGACTTTATCCAGGTGGAAGTAGATGGCGTTTTTATGACCAGTACCATCCATGGTCTAACCCCCATTGTCATCATGTCTAATAAAGATGGGAAGATCATGCCAATATATGTGGGGATGTCAGAGGGAGTTTCGATAAACTCTGCACTAAATGATGAAGTCACTCCCAGGCCAATGACCCATGACCTCATGATAAACATTATTGACCGCCTTGATGCTAAAATAAGTGAAGTTTTTATTGACGAGATTAAAGATGGCATCTATTATGCCAGGTTAAGTATTTCATATAATGGTTCTACTATCGAAATAGATGCCAGGCCCAGTGATTGTATTTCATTGGCTGTCAGGGCCAATTCACCAATCCGCATCCGCAGATCTGTGTTTGAGTACTCAATAATAGATGAGGATGAAGTAGAAGGGATGATGACACTGGACTCTATGTTATAAAACCATAGATTACTTTCAGTCCCCTATCAAAAGTATCATACTATACTATTCTAATATATGGTTGTGAGCTTGCTTGATTTTCAATCTGGTACAGATAAAACTACAGATAAGACCAAAGATAACACATTTGTGTACTCTGTAGGTGAGCTCAATCATTACGTGCATGACGTTATCAATAATGACCCCCGGCTTCAGAGTGTATGGGTGAGGGGGGAGATATCCAATCTTACCAATCATGGGTCCGGACATAAATATTTTACATTGAAAGACGCAAATTCTCAGCTCAGCTGTGTGATGTTCAGAAGTTCATGCCGTAATCTTGCATTTGTTCCTGAAGCTGGTATGAAAGTACTGGCATTCGGTGACATCGATGTATATGAAGTGAGGGGGAACTACCAGCTTGTCGCGACTGCCCTGAAACCCGATGGTGTTGGGGAATTACATAAGGCGCTTGAGATCCTGAAAAAAAGACTGGCAGCCAAGGGTTTGTTTGATGAAGCATATAAGAAAACACTTCCTGTTTTTCCCAGGCGTATCGGCGTGGCAACTTCCCCCACAGGGGCTGTGCTACATGATATCATAAATGTCAGCAAGAGACGATTTCCTGCGGATATTCTGCTCTCACCCACTGTAGTACAGGGTGAAAATGCCATTAAGAGTATTGTGACATCCATTGAGCGCCTGAACCGTACAGATGTGGATGTTATTATCCTGGCAAGGGGTGGAGGGTCATTAGAAGATTTATGGCCTTTCAATAGCGAGGAAGTGGCCATGGCCATCTTCAATTCCAATATTCCGGTTGTTAGTTCAATTGGACACGAGACCGATTTTACAATAGCCGATCTTACAGCAGATGTAAGGGCACCTACGCCATCGGCTGCTGCAGAGCTGGTGGTGCCTGACAGGGAAGATGTGAAAAAGCAGATCGATACAAACAGGTCTCGTTTAATAACATCTGTCAGGAGTATGATAGATTATCAATCAAATCATCTTATGCATCTCGAAAAAATAGTTGATGGATCCAGATTTATCAGTAATTTGAATCAACACGTTCAGCGTGTGGATGAACTGGGCTCTCGTATAAAGCAAATTGCGGAACGCAATCTTGATAAACATAAAAAAATGTTTGAATTTTCTGTGGGCCAACTTAATGCTGTAAGTCCTTTGAATACGTTAAAAAGAGGGTATAGTATTACCATGATGGATGAGCAGGTGGTCAAGAGTATTGACCAGGTCAAAAAAGGAGATGCGTTGGAGATACGAATTATTGACGGAAAAATCATAAGCAAAGTTTTTAAAACGGAGGAAGATATTTGAAAGAGAATAATGAGAATATTCCAGGCGATATAAGCTTTGAAAAAGCCCAGTCAGAACTTGAAGAAATAGTAAAAAAGATCGAGACCGGTGATCTATCCCTTAATGAGAACCTTGAACTGTTCGAGAGAGGAATAGCCCTTACCAGACTTTGCTCTGCCAAACTTGAAGACGCCAGGCAGAAAATAGAAAAACTGGTAGATGAGAACAGTATCGAAGATATGGGGGAAGATTAGATCGGATCATCCTGGTTATTTATTTCGTAGAAACGATCTTTATTACATCGCCATCTTCCACATCATGTTTTTCACCGAGACGCATCTTGGTCTTTGCATTCACAGCATATAAAAAACCTTCGCCAATATCTGTATGCACCATATAAGCCAGGTCATGTGGTGTGGAACCCTTTTTCATCAAATATGCATCGGGCAGCATTTTACCATTCTTGTCTGTATATTTTGCTTCATCCTCTACAGGATATAGCACGATCTGGTCAAGCAATTTAAGGACTGTGGTATTGATACATTCCTGAATACCAGTTCCACCATTTTCATCCAGGAGCATCTTGATCTTATCCAATCCGCCCTTTTGTTGTTCAGACAATTCTCCGGTTATCTTGAATTCCTTATCACCAGGACGGTAATCTATGACACCACTTTTTTGCGCCATGCGAAGTGCCAGTTCAGCTGCCGCAGATGTTGGAACTACGATCCTGTCTGCCGATCTTAAACGCTCTATTAATTCAGGGGGTGCTACATCCATCTTGTTTGCAGCTATGATCAGTGGTTTACTCTCCAGCCTAATGGCATCTGACAATGCGATCATCTGGTCATCAGTCCATATGGCAGGATTTTCTGATATAAGGTGGGTCTTTTGTAAGCCTCTGCGTGCATGGACTACACTGACACCAGCCCCCTGCAGTTGATCAGATATGACATGTTCGATCTTCAGACCTTCTGCCTGAATTTTCCGTGAAAGGCGATCCCAGTTGCGCTTTAGGATACTGAACATCCACATTGTGATCTCATATTCCAAAAATTCAATATCCTCTAACGGGTCATGCTGCCCGATCCCGACAGGATTTCCTTCAATATCTGTTCCCCCTGAAGCATCTATTACGTGGATGATGGCACTAGCCTGCCTGAGGTTATCAAGGAAGGCATTGCCTAGACCTCTGCCCTTGTGAGCATCCGGGACCAGTCCTGCTACATCGATTATATCTACAGGCACATATCTTGCACCGTCTTTGCACTGCCCGCAGAGTTTGCCAAGACCCTGGCATGCACAAAGGGTTCGAACATATGCCACTCCGTGATTGGCATCTATTGTGGTAAATGGATGATTGGCTATATCCACTTCTGCGAGAGTGGCAGCTTTAAAAAAAGTGCTCTTGCCAGAATTTGGTTTTCCAGCCAGTCCGATAGATATTGACATTATTTCACCTTGTGTATTGTTTTATTTTATAGTTTTGTATTTGAATATTTATTCCATTGATTAATATATATTCGAAAAGTATATAATCCGGGAAACTGGAATAATATATAATGAATCGACAAGAATTCAATATCTTAACAAAATGTTGGATTTGGTCGAAGAAAATGGGTTGCCTGAATATATTTATTTCATTTCAGGTTAGTCCAATTTTACATAAATAAATCGAAATGTTTAAGGTGAATATTATTAAGCTAATTGTCAAAAGGATATGTGTAGGTGAGTAGTACGTCGTCAAATATGCAGCTTTGCTACCAATGTGGTAAGTGTACTGCCATTTGTCCAGTTAGAAGAGTCATAAAGACTTCCCCCAGAAATACCATATACCAATCAAATGTATACAGGACAGGTTCAGATGATATCTGGAACTGTCTTACTTGCAATCTTTGCTATGATGGATGTCCTCAGGGCGTGAACTATCCTGAATTCGTCAGGGAAGAACGTGAGGGGAAACAAAATGGTAATCTGGTCCATAAGGGAGTTTTTACAACTTTATCTGAACTAATGGTAGACCTGAATAAGAGTAGAACCAGCCTGAAAGAGGTCGGAAACCCCGATTCCAAGATCGGTTATTATCCTGGATGTCTTGATTTTCATAATATGTTCTATAATCTTGATGTGGATTTCAGATCTATCGCAGATTCATCTATGAAACTGCTTGATAAGATGGGTAAGGATCCAAAGCTCCTGCAGATGAAATGCTGCGGCCATGACCAATTGTGGCAGGGAGATCGAGAGACATTTGAAAAATTGAAAGAACAAAATATCAAGCTTATAAAAGACAGCGGTATCGAGACTCTTGTCACTTCGTGTGCTGAATGCTATCGCACACTGAGCCTGGATTATGATCTGCCCATAGAAGTAGTTCACATCAGTCAGCTTCTGAATGATGCAGATCTGGGTATCAAATCCGGAACTAAAGTTACGTATCATGATGCATGCAGGTTGGGCCGGCACATGGGAGAATATGAGGCTCCACGAAATGCGCTGGTTGCCGCTGGTGCACAGGTCAGTGAAATGACCCATAATAAGGAGAATGCCTGGTGCTGCGGCGTTTCGTCTGGATTGAACTGTGACGACAAGAGTAAGGCCCTGCGCAAGGCAAGATTGGATGAGGCTGCAGCTACGGGGGCAGAAGTGCTTATTACCTCGTGTCCCAAGTGCCTTGCACATCTGAACTGCATGAAGGACGAACAGGAATCTGTTGAACATTACGATTTTGAGATCAAGGATATGACAGTGTTCCTGGCCGAACAGCTGGATGGTGAGTAATATGAGTGATGTAATTAAGACAAGTAATCTGGATCCCACCTTCAGGCAGGAAGTATTTGAAGAACCAGGGGCCGAGAAGATTACGCTGTGTTTCAACTGTACAGGCTGCACCTCCGGATGTCCCATGGCAGAGCAGGAACCTGAGTATAATATACGCAAATTCCTGCGAATGGCGAATCTGGGCATGAAGGACGAGCTGTTGAACAGCCCGTATATCTGGTACTGTACCACATGCTATAAATGTCAGGAACGGTGC
>DATKUV010000181.1:0-10321 GCA_035530415.1 Candidatus Nanoarchaeia archaeon
ACTTGAGGATGGACGGCACATGCTCGATCTGCAAAATGAAACAAAAATATAAATTTCAAATACTGAATAGGCGCGAATAGTAGTTTTAAAATTTCATATTTTCCCTGAAGGTTTATTATTTCAATTTGAATTTTTTACTAAATGATGGACCTTGTGCCTTACTGTCTTGTTAAATGCTCTTTTTCAAGTTTTGAACGAGTTTCTTTAAATAAATTCCTAATTCTGGTTTCATCGCAAAATGGCTCATCTTCATTGCATTCTCCTTTTTCTTTACATTCCGATGCAAGTGTAATAGCTTTTATTTCAAGAGCAGGCAGGGTTTCCTCAAGTGTTTTTTTAAACCATTTGTCGTTTTTTATTATCAATCCCATAAACATAGAGGGCAGGACATTGCGTTCTATTGATTCAAGTCTTTTCCTTGCAGTGCTAATTGCCATATTGAGCAACAGCGGTGTTAGTGGAAATCAATATCAAAGAAGAGATTAGTAATATGCTGATAATTACTTTTAATAGCATTGCTTTTCACCCCCCTGTAGAGTTGTTAAAAAATAATTCTTTTTCATCAATATATAGTGTTTGATTAACAGTGTTAAAGGCTATTGATTTTTTGTCTTTGAATTATAAAGAAGTTTACCTAAAAGTCACTTAAGTATTATTTTTATATTCTTGATTCATGCAGATAGTGTAAAAGAAAAAGACCAAAGCTCAATAAGGTAATATAAATCCTGAGCATCATCCCAGGATGTCCCATACTTTGCGAAGCAATCATGGGTCTGTGACTGGTTTTATTAAAAACTGCCACGTAAAACATTGTGGTAAAGACTCTGAGGATGCCAGTGATCCTGGTGGTCAATATTGCCGGTTTGATATTGAACAGGGTAAGCAATCCAAGACATCGGAAGCTGATGGAAGATAGTTTGAAGGGGGCAGATATTGCCATTCCGATCATAGGCCCCCTGCCGCCAAATAAAGCGCTATCCATTCCCACACCGATTCATACATCAGCCTGCTGGTGTTCTACTTCAACAGAACTGCAACACCCTGGCAAAGAATATGCATACTCACCCGGCTTCTATGTCATTGGAACGTTTCGTGGATACCTGCCGGAAATACAGCCGGAAATAATTATAAAAAATAACGATTATCTAAGCAATTCAAAAAACATCACACTATTATGGAATTTGAAAAAACAGACTCAAATAGACTTCTGGTTGGTATGTTCCTCACCGGAGTAATAGCTGCCGTCGTGGTATTGTTTATCTTTCACCAAATGGGCCTCTTGTGGGAATTCTCTTTGGTATATAGTACCCAGTTCTTTTCAGGCCGGGAATTCGCAATGCTGCACGGGGCTTCAATGGAGATACCACCAGCTATTTTGATATTGATCAGTTTTTTAGAGGATATTATCTCCGTGCTGGTGGGTCTGCCCATATTTGTCCTCTTCTACAAAGAATTAAAGAGCATACGCATAATGGCCCCGTTCATGAATTTTTCAGAGACCATTACATCTAATAAAAGCGGGTTAATGCACAAATTCGGGTTGTTCGGGCTGTTCATAATATGTTTCATCCCTTTCCAGATGACGGGTGCACTGGCAACATCATGTTTTGCAAAACTCCTGGGTTTCAGTGTAAAAGAGATATTGCCCGTGGTTTCCCTGGCATCCTTGATCGCATCAATATTATGGGCTTTGACTGCAAACAGTGTGATGAATTATCTGGGTCCTGTTCAGCACTACATCCCGGTTTTTATTATTTTATTTGTGATTTTTATATTAGTATATAATTTCACTCACTACAAAAATAAATGAGGATCTCCCCAACATTGAGTGGGTATCATAGCCAAACAAATGGATTCTTCGCGCCCTTTGTGAAGAAAAAAATATCACCTCAAAACACATCCAGTCCCTGACAATAAGTCATTGACCTCCTGATGTACTTTATTGGCATTCTTATCCCCTATGATAGTAATCCTGAAGGTCACACTGACATCATTATTCTCAAGCCCGTCATAAATATCAATAATCCTGGTCGAAACCACTCCTTCTGTTTGGGAAATTATTTTCTGAAATGTTTCAGGATTTGCACCAGAGGGAATAATGACAGACACATCCCGTATTGAATGAATCAGGTTCTGTTCTTTCCATGCTTCAAGCTCAACTTCAGGCAGCAGGCTGATATTCTCTATTTTGAGCTCCACCTCCTTACCGCTGCGCTCAATGGTCACGGTCAAAGGAGTTACTTTCTTGATAATACCCAAATGTGTCACTCCGGAATACTGGTGCTTCAGCCCCCTTTGTCGTCCAATGGAATTGATCAGTTCCTGGAATTCTTCAATCTTAGCATTTATGAGTTTATCAGAACGTCCCTGTGCAGCCTGTGTATCGCCAAAATGAACCGCAGCCCGCTTGATCAGATCCACAAAACTCTGGACGTCACCGCTATTGATCGAATCAGTCATGTCCCTGCAGACCTTCGTATATACCTGATGCACAGTTTCCACTTCAGGATTCATCTGGATCATGGCATACAGATACGGGTTCTGGGCCAGTATCCTGCCAACGAAATCCAGCATGATCTCATACACAGGACTCATGAACCTCCGGGACCTGGGCACATCAAAGTCAAGTTCGGCCATGGTAGCCCCGATAGATATATAGGCAAAATGTGTCAGACCCTGGACGACAGCCATCATGCGATCATGTTCCTGTGCTGACGTTATCTCGATCTGAGCCCCCTGCATTTC
Source organism: Candidatus Nanoarchaeia archaeon (assembly GCA_035530415.1). GTDB lineage: Archaea > Halobacteriota > Methanosarcinia > Methanosarcinales > Methanocomedenaceae > Kmv04. The sequence continues at coordinate 2,746 of DATKUV010000181.1, forward strand.
ATACAGGTCACGGATGATGGGCAGCCAGTGCTCGCACCGCCCTTGTACCGGCACCAAGATAATTATCTGCCCGTACAGGTCCGGAATAGTAGGTCCGAACATGGGATGAGTACCCAGGATCTCCACACCTACAGGTGCATGTTGCTGCATGGCATCTACAGCTCCTCCTTTGAGGGATGTAATATCCATAAGCAAGCTTCCTTTGGACATTTTTGGAGCAATCTTGGCGATAATTTTCGGTGTTATGTCGATAGGGACAGAGATCATGACCACGTCTGATAAAGCAATCTCATTATCCAGGTCTTTGGCAAACGGGACCCCCAGCTGCTTTGCAATATCCTCCCTGGCATTTGCCCCCCAGACAGTTACATCCCATCCGTGGTTCTTGTAGAACCTGGTAAACCACTGTCCGGTATCGCCTGTTCCGCCTACGATCAAGATTTTCATATTTACCTCAATTCAAGGGCAGTTCGTGCTGCCTGCTCCATTTCCTTAACCGGCGGTTCCACACCGGTCCATATCCTGAAGCTCTCAGCTCCCTGCAATACCAGCATCTTAAGGCCGTCAATTGTGATTGATCCAGCTTTTTCGGCTTCAGTGAGCAGCCTGGTATGTAGCGGATTGTATACAATATCAAATACCACCAATCCTGGCCGCATCATATTTGCAGTAATCGGGGTCTGATCAATATCAGGATGCATGCCCACAGATGTTGTATTGATCACAATATTTGACTGGGAAACAAGCTCTTGAAGGTCTTCCAGACCTGTCCCTCTGGCATCTCCTACTGATTTTACATTCTCAGCCAGGGAGTGTGCTCGCTGAGCTGTGCGGTTTGCGATTATGACCTTCGCGCCATTTTGGGCAAGTTGAAATGCTACCGCTCTGGCTGCACCTCCCGCACCAATAATAAGAACTTTGCTATTCGGGATGATTATACCCGATAATTGAAGGGCTCTCACGGCCCCGATCCCGTCCGTATTATGGCCGATCAACCTATCATTTTTGAATTCAATAGTGTTCACTGCACCGATATCAAGTGCCAGAGTATCTGGCTCAACTATCTCCAAAGCCTTCTCTTTAAGAGGAATGGTCAGGTTCACACCTCCAAACCCCATGGCTCTGGCTCCCATAATGGCAGTTTCAAGGTCATCTTTACTGACCCTGAATTTGTGGTACTCGGAGTCCATTCCCAACGCTGCAAAGGCAGCATTGTGCATAACCGGTGACAAGCTATGCTCAACCGGGTCCCCGAATACTGCATAGATGGTCTTCATACCAATACCTCTAACATGTGTTTTAATTCATCGATCCTTAATTGTCCTGGTGCCACAATCTCATCTACTGAGCCATAGGTAAGCACCGAACCATAGATGGGCGCCACAACCCTGGTATGACTGCCCAGCTTCCCCATGGCAATGGTGCATACAGGGAAGTCCGCATCCTGAGTTACTGTGAGCAGCCGCAGTGTATCAGCGCTGCTGTCAGGGGTCACAGCCAGTTTCGCGATGTCAGCCCCGGCAGCGTTGGCAAGTTTCAATATGGACAGCATGTCACCATACGAAGGCGTGGTCTTGAAGTCATGGGATGAGATAATCAAGGTCTTATTACCAGATCTCATTGCTTCATTCACCCTGGTACGAAAAGGAGCTGAAAGTTCCACATCCACACCGTCGGCAAAAGGTATGGCAGATATCAATATATCCATTCTGGATTCCTCGCTACCTTCCCACTGTCCGCCTTCTTTTTGGCACCTGTTCGTGACAATGATGGGAAGCCCGACTTGCTCTTTCAATCCATGCAGAAGCCTGGCAAGATCCTCTTGAACATTAATACCAAGCAGGTCTATTCTGATCTCCAGGATGTCTGCACCCATGTATTTAGCTTTTAAAGCAGTAGCAATGGCATCTGACCCAATGGCTGCCACTATACCCGGACCATTATCCAGGTCGAGCTGTCCTATCCAAACCATTTTCGTAATACCGCTATTTTTCAATTATCGTTTCATCGATCTTCATGCCGAAATGGCGGGCCGTATCTTCATAATAGACCAGGATCTCATCGCCTTCCTTGAGAGCAGTCACAGATATGGTTTTTCCGTCCTTGCCTACCAGTTTAATTGTCTCCGCATTCTGCAGTATGGTCTTGATAACTGCAGCATCCACTTTTGCTTCCACAAGCATAAGGGGCCGTTTTTCGATCTTAATTCTGCCCACAATAGCTGATTTTTGGTGTCCCTGAGCATCGACGATGATTACCTCATCACCGGCCCCAAGTTCTGAAAGGTACTGGGTCTTATCCCCCACCTTAACATAGGCATGCACTGCACCTGCATTCACCCTGAAAGGCCGGGCTGCCACGTAGGGGCTGTCCTCTGATTCTGAATGTATCAGGAACAATCCATTTGACTGGCTGCCTACAAGCATGCCTTCACCCACCTTCATCAATGAGCAGGTATCCACACATACCCGGTCTCCCATTCCAACTGGTTTCACCTTTGTAACAGTGGCAATGCTTAACGTTGTCTCTTCAGCCCCGGTCTTCTCCACAACTTTCACAGTCTTTTTTATTTCTGATGGGTCTGTGGTATCCAATAGTACCCCATTTGATCCATGCTCCAGGGTCTCAAGTGCTAATTTAGTCTCTTCAGCGTCTTTGACACCTGATATGATCTCAACATCCAGTTTCTGGAGGGCTGCAATAAGATTTTCCAGTGGAATGACCTTCCAGTCTGTACCTACGACGATCAGGTAATCGCAGACCTTCCCCAGTTCTGCTGCAAATTCTTCATATTGTTTATTCTGGATCACTACAAACCCTGCAACCTTGTGTCCATTCTCCTTCAACTGCATAGCCTGGTTGATGTCCCTGCTTCCCGATAAATCGCCTGGCAAAGGATGGCTGCCGTCTCCTTCGCTTTGTTTACCTACCACAAACACATCCGGGCTGCCATCACCGCTTCTGACAAAGGCAGCCACATTGATCGTACCCAGTTCCCTGACCCTGGATATGTCATCTTCATTGATAAGCACAAAGTCTGCACCTGACTCCAGGCCCGTCGTGATTATCAGTTTCCTATCATCCCAGGCTCCGGTATCTGCTTTTATCCAGACAGTCTTTTTATCTTTCACTTCAGTTCCTCCAGGGCTTCCTCTACACTGGTATTGTGGTGTGCTATTTTTGTAATTGCCCTGGTCATCTTTGTTGGATCGTTATGTTGAAATACATTCCGACCTATAGCCACGCCTCTGCCGCCTGCATCGATGCAGCCCCTGATCATTTCCAGGAACTGTTCATCAGTTTCGGTCTTGTGCCCTCCTGCCATAACCACCGGGACCGGACATCCTTTTACCACATCTTTAAATGTATCAGGATCGCCTGTGTAATTGGTCTTTACCACATCAGCGCCCAGTTCTGCTCCTGCACGGGCAGCATGTGCCACCAGTTCAGGATCATTGGAATCCATAATATCCTTACCCCTCGGATACATCATGGCTAATAGCGGCATACCCCAAAAATCACAATCTTCTGCAACGGTGCCTAATTTGACTAACTGTTTTGATTCGGTTTCACTGCCAATGTTCACATGGACACTGACAGCATCAGCACCTAATTTGATCGCTTCTTCCACTGAACAAACCTGGACCTTGTCATTGGGATCTGGACCCAGAGCTGTGGATGCGCTCATATGGATGATAAGTCCGATATCGAGACCATACCCTCTATGGCCGTGTTTTGACATACCTTTCTGCAGCAGCACGGCATTGGCTCCACCATCTGCCACTTTGTTGACCATTTTCGGAAGATCTACCAGTCCTGTGACCGGACCTACCGAGATACCGTGATCCATAGGAATGATGACCATATTTCTGCTTTCTCGATCCATTATTCGTTCAATTCGTATACTTTTTCCAATTTCTGACATAAATTCACCTTAACCATGATAGTGTGTGACACACTAACACGATTTCATATATAAAGATATCGTTTTTAAACTTGTGGATTAATATATATAGTAAAAAGTTGTACTCAAACTCCAGTAGCGGGATATTCCCGTGAAAAAAGAAACGAAGGCCCTGTAAACGTTCTCGATCTGTTGGCTTAGATTTGTTGATCAGTTTGCAGGAACTTCCTCATTAATACTCTTTACCCATGTACATAGAAATGTTAAAAAAATTTATTTCTTAGCCTTGGGCAATTTACCTTTTCTGGCATGAAGTTGTTCATTGAACTTCTTCAATCTATCAGATTCCGCTTTATCTACTTTATCAGCCATTGAGTTCACCTCTATTGTTTCTGAATTCTACAACCTGTGTCTCTGCTAAGTCAGGAAGTACATCTATACTATGTATCGCTTAATTGTACATAAATATATGTGATAGTTATGGAAACATTACGACCTTGCCAGCTTTTCCCGATTTCATTGCTTCGAACCCTTCCTCGAATTCATCCAGTTTTATCCTGTGGGTAATCACAGGTGTGGGATCGAACTGACCTGATTTGATCAATCTGGAGGTGGTCAGCCAGGTCTCCCAGATCTTCCTGCCATAGATGCCTCTGACAGTAATATCTTTCATAATGAGATCCCTGGACATATCCACACATATGTCCCTGGTAGGCAGACCCAAAAGCGAAGCTCTGCCTGCAGGCCGCAACACCTTCAATCCCTGGTTCAGGGCGGTACCACTCCCTGACATCTCAAGCAGGACATCCACACCCTGGTCATCAGTCAAAGCCATTATTTCCCGGACCGGATCTTTTTCATGCCTGTTTATCAACACATCCGCACCCATTTTTTCTGCCAGGTCAAGATGCAGTTTCGATCCTGCTACCACGATTATTTGAGACGCACCAGCAGCCTTTAACAGCCCAATAGCGAACTGACCGGTCGGTCCGGTACCGAATACCACAACGGTCTTGGCAGTGACCGGATTACTGAACACTGTGTAAACGCTATTACCGATAGACTCCTGCAGCGTGGCTATCTCCACTGGCATATCAGGCGGATTCTTCCAAACATTGGCCTCTGGTATCACAGCATATTCAGCAAAGAAACCATCAACATCCACACCAAAGAACTTCAGGTTCTCACAGATATGCATGTTCCCCATTCTGCACTGCATGCAGGTATTATCAAAGATGTGGGATTCTGCTGATACCAGGTCGCCTTCCTGTACCAATGTGACCTCACTGCCCACCTCCACCACTTCACCGCAGACCTCGTGTCCGATGGTCCTGGGCGGGATGATCCTGCCTTCAGACCAGGGGTGCTCCCAGTTGTAAATGTGCAAATCTGTTCCGCACATTGAACAGGCTTTTACCTTTACCAGCACTTCATGAGCTTTGGGCTCTGGAATGGGGATGGCTACAAGATCAAGCCCCGGGCCCTCTTTCATTTTCCTAACCGCTTTCATTGTTACCATGGACAACCCACCGAAAAAGTATAATTAGTTTTGCGGTTGTACATTATAAATAGTTTATCAAATACAGAATTACATGAATATTTTCGGGGAGATTAGAACATGACCAGAAGAATGGATTTTCTACAGGATAATATCCAGGAGTTAAAAGACCAGAACCTATTCAATGAACTGCCGATACTTAGCACTGAACAGAAGAACCGGGTGGTAGTGAATGGAAAAGAAGTTATTATAATGTGTACCAACAACTACCTGGGATTTGCAAACCACCCGCGGCTTCGGGCTGCAGCCAAAGCAGCTATTGATCAGTGGGGATTTGGCACCGGGGCTGTCAGGCAGATCGCTGGTACCATGGAGATACATATCCAGCTTGAGAAAATGCTGGCAGAATACAAACATACTGAAAGTTCACTGGTATTTGTGGCAGGGATCGCAGCTAATAGAGGCACTATCCAGTCCCTTATGGGTGAGGAAGATGCCATCATAAGTGATGAACTTAATCACGGCAGTATTATTGACGGGGTCAGGCTGACCAAATCCAAGCGGTATATCTACCCCCATCTGGATATGGAAGGTCTGAAAAGATCCCTGCAGGAATCTCGAGATGCCAGACGCAGGCTCATTGTCACAGATGGTGTGTTCAGCATGGATGGGGATATCGCGCCCCTTGATAGAATAGTTGAACTGGCCGAGGAATACGATGCTATGGTTATGGTGGATGATGCTCACGGCGATGGGGTTTTAGGCAAGGACGGCCGGGGTATCATAGATCATTTCGGCCTGGACGGCAGGGTGGATATTGACATGGGGACCCTGAGCAAGGCCTTCGGATGCCTGGGCGGGTATATTGCAGGGAGGAAGGAATTGAAGGAATACCTGATTAATGCGGCCCGCAGTTTCATCTTCACCACCGCCCACCCGCCGGCAGTTGCCGCCGCCACCATGGAAGCCATAAAGATGATACAGGACGAGCCCCGGCATTTGAAGAACCTGTGGGATAATAACCGTTATTTCAAAAATGGGATGACAGACCTGGGATTCGACATAGGGCACAGCCAAACCCCTATTACGCCTGTAATGGCAGGCGATAGCAAGACAGCTCAGGAATTGAGCCATCAATTATTCGATGAAGGATTGTTTGCCACTCCCATCGTATTTCCGCTGGTGGCAAAGGACAGGGCAAGGGTCAGGATCAATGTAACAGCCCAGCATACTAAAGAAGACCTCAACGAAGCTTTGAACATGTTTGAAAATGTGGGCAAGAATTTGAAATTGATATGAAGTTTATTTAAAGTTTAGCCACAGGATTTTATTCTCCCAGCATCTCCATCAGGTTCAATTGTCTGATGTCTTTCCTGACCTGGAAGAACTCCCTGGCGGTTTTGGTGACCTGTTCCCTGTATTCGGGTAGTGTATACACACCCATTCGCCAGTTATCCATATGTGCCTGTTCCAGGTTGCGGACTATGGGCGAAGCTTCGTCCAGCCTTATCATTCTTCCATTGAACATGATCCTGGCCTTCATTTCAGCCATATCCGGAATCTCGGGAATATCAATGAGCACGTAGCCACGTGGGACACCTGCTTCATCTGCAAGTTCCTTTTCTAACCGTTCAGGATTATTCCCTTTTCGCTCTATTACATCCCTGTTTACTGAGGTCAGGCTGGCATACAGGGAACGTTTGAACAGTTTCCTCCCCCTGATCCTTCCAACCATTCCAGCAGCATATCCATCCGAGGCCAGCAGTGCCGCTTCAAGCTGTGCATCATCCATTTCCTGCAATGTTAAGGGATCAAGTCCACCCCTGGATATAGCATCCTGGCTGGCTCTTAACAGCATGGTCTCTGCGATCCTGCTTACGTGGTGGTAATAAACTGTAGGGTGCATGAAGAACCTGGATACCAGGAGACTCTCAGCCGCCTGCAATCCACCGGAATCAACGACAAGCTGCCCTTTATGGAATTTCAGGGAATGTATCAGCCGATCAAGGTCAATAATACCGTATGCTACTCCTGTGTAATGAGCATCCCTGACCAGGTAATCCATACGGTCCATATCTATCTCACTGTTCAACGCACTGCCCAAATGTTGTTCATCCTGGATGAGGGAGGTAATTGATGAGGGTTTAATATTGAACTCATCAAGTATGGAGACA
>DATKUV010000182.1:0-3460 GCA_035530415.1 Candidatus Nanoarchaeia archaeon
TTGATGGTTACCGGTTATCTAATTTGGGCTGACAGGTGGGATATTATTCGATCAACCTATTTCCCGTTAGGTCTGGCAGTACTATTTGCTGCTGTAGTGATTGCTAAATTTATTATTACTAACAGGCAGCCAGATATATCACAATAATATGTCAATCATTAACCACTTTTAATGCATAATCATTCTGATAGTCTGAGAACCCATCTGCCTTAACAACTAATTTTAAATATCCTTCTCCAACAACTTTGATCGAAGATGTATTAACGACAAGCACAGCATACCCATCCCGGTTCGTTCGTCCTGAAGCAGAACTATCAAGACCAAAGATTACTACCGTTGCCCTTTCTACTGAGCTTCCATCCACATCGATAACTTCAACAGTTACGTTTTTTGTACCGTTATTGGCATGTAAAAGGCTGCTCGTTGTACTGTTTTCAATACTGATAATATCGCCGTGCATGCTCCTGTGAACTAAATTCAGATCCCCAATTACAATTATCATTGAAGCAAGACCTGCCATTCCCACAATGGTCAGTACCACCATGCGCATCGGCAGACCAACTGCCCCTGCTTCGTCACGAAACATATTCAGGTTAGCAGGATAGCGGTTTCATCTGAATAATCATAGAATCCATTAGCTTTTGCAACCATTTTGAGGTAAATAGAATCCTGGTTGATACGAATTAGAACCTCGGGAACCGTAACAGTTGTCTGGCCGGTGGCATCTGTTTTGTTAGAACCCATACTACCTCCCCCGGATATTATTATACTGGCTCCTTCCACTGGATTATTATCGCGATCATAGACAATCATTATGACATCTACAGATGACTTTATACCATTTTCGACATTGGCAGTAGAACCATTATTGTTGTAAACAGATATTAGATCTACTTCTAGATTCTCCTTAGCCTCTGGTATTATTGCCAGAAGAGCAGCAAGAGCTACCATTCCTACGACTAGCATTACTACGATATTTATGGGTAATTCCATACCATTCTCGTCATTTCCAAATAAGTTCTTAACTTTATTCATTATACTCCAACCTTTTCCACTGCAACATCAGATAACATATTTAAATATTACGAAATTTATTCACACTATTGAAGCAAAAAGTACCCGGCTAACCACAACTGAAATGGTGAACACCAAAATAGAAACCGGCAATATGTGACCCAGTTCATACATGAACTGCGCTTTATCTCCTCCATATTCTATACCACCAGCGAATCTAACCAGAATTATGACTAAAATGATCATATAGACCCCTACAACCAAAATAAAAATATCCGGAGGAATACTCTGCTCCATCCCTCCTCCAACATCTGCCATTATTGTTGCCAATCCCACATCCTCTGGAAGTCTGCTTGCCTCTAGAGATATATTCTGTAATATCTTCTGGATCACTTCTGATAAAGCTAATGTAACACCTGCTATCAATGGTGCAAATATCATGGCAGTGGATTTCATGGTAGATGTCACATCATACAAGGAAATTTTAATATTATCTTCCACTTCCTGTAACTCCTTCAAATGTTCTGCCAGTTTCACGATGGCAATGCCTGCTGCAATATGGCTTTTATGTACACTTTCAATGAACAGTCGCATGGTGGTAAGTACCCTTTCTGAATATATGTTTTTAAACGCACCATATTCCGGATCGAAAATGGCTCCCTTTAATGTTGTTTTAATAAAAGACAGATTTCCTGCAACATCATGAAAAACATCCCCGATACGGGTACCTTTCATGGTCTGGGAGGTCTGCATGAATGCCCATTCGGGAGATCGGCCTTCACTGATGCGCCGCCCCAATATGAATAAAGCATCTGAGAACTGCCGCTCGATCTCTTTGATACCGTCCCTGATTTTTTTATATGGAGTATACACCCCAATAGTGTAGATTGTGATGAACACTGTAGCGCCCCATATGAGTGAAAATGATGCCGGGATGTAACCGGTCATGGCACCTGTGCTTATGATACCAAAAGGATTGCCATTGGCTAACCAGAGATATCCTGATGCGCCGATTAAAATTGACATAATCAATGACACTAATATCATGTTGCGCTTGATGGTTTTTATATTAGCAAGAATGGGATGGTCGTCAGGAATATTTGGAGGTGGAAATGTAGCAGGGCGTTGAAGCAGGATATATTCGGCATAACAAAATGTGACCAGAGGCAGGATAAAATTATACACCAGTATCAATGTCAGAGTATCTATTCGCAATCCTACAATGCTCATGGCAGGCAGAAGTGCAACCAGGGCAAGTGGTATCAAGATGAAGATACTGTACAGCACATATGTGGGTGTTTTCAAACGGGCTGCGAACCCTTCCATCATGTGCCTGGTCCCTTCAAGCACTATGTCAAGGCTTTTGTTCAGCGTCATAATTCTTTGTGCTTCATCGGGTTCGTTTGTACTGCTCTTTACCAGGTGCAGGGCCCTTTTGAAATATTCGCTGTTCTTACCCCACTGGTTAGCAAATGAAATAAGGGCTTCATCCATGCTTGTGTAAACCCGCACATGCATATCCCAGATGAGTTTTCGCAGATCACGGGCTAAGGGACGATCAGAATTTGCAGCAGCAAACGAGATGGCACGTTCCATGTTGGATACCAATTTCATGCTCATGACGATATATGAGAGGATCTCAGGAATGTCACCCAATGAATGTATCTTCATGAACCGGGCATGTATATTCGGATATTCACTGAGATATATCAGCAAGACCACAGGTATTAAAAGAGTGGTCAGGATCATGAAAGTGATTGTATTCGAGCCGAATACAATGAATTTGAATAGAAAAATATCCAGCACAAATAATAATATAAAAGCTGAGGCAGCGCCTGAGATCGCAAGTATCTGGGATTCGTATGGCTCAACATCTAGTCCACAAAAGTTCAAGCTATCAAGAAATTCCTGGCTGACAGAATCCTCACTCTTCTTTTTGAAGCGTTCAACATCAATAAGCCAACCAAACATGTTAACCGAGCTTTTACAGGCTGTTGCATACCAATTATTGGACATTTATGTCCCACCGGATGCATGAAATGAACTAGAAGTATTTAGTATTAATGAAAAAACATTTGAAAAAAAAGTCAAGTATATAATTGAATCGACATTGTTTTATCTAAAATCGGCGATTGTTTTGTGATCGGGTGTCAGTTTTATGAGTAATAACAATACTTCTAAATTTTTGTAGGTCTCTCTTTCTAATTTTCTGCTTGAATGTATAGTCCCGAAAAGATTTCGCATTCAATTTCACTCTGAATCATATGTTCAGAGTGTGAAGCTAAATAAAACAAAAATTCGTTACATAATCAATCACAAAAAGAAAAAATAAAATGAGACTGGAAAAAAACCTATAATTGGGAAGAATCTTGGCAGACCAAAGAAATCCTTCAGATCTGAAGAAGTTGAAATCATCAATAAAGCCTTTGACAGCTTCAAGTTCGGA
>DATKUV010000183.1:0-4501 GCA_035530415.1 Candidatus Nanoarchaeia archaeon
CCTGAGACGCCAGTAATTCGTTGTGCCGCTCAGTATCTGCCTTCAGGCGCTTATCATTCTCTGTCACAAAGGTCCTTAAGCCTTCCAGGGTTCTGCTAATTTCTTCGAACCGCCCTTTGCACTGCCTGATAGATTGGATGCGCAGCTTGAACTTCTCAAGAGCGGCCCCGGGTGCATCCTGCCTGAACTCGGCAGGAATCAGGTCAAAGAATTGTGTTGTTATAGTGAGAATATTATTCTCGATTTCAGAGATGCTGGCTGAGAGGTTTTGCAATTCCTGCCCGATGCTCTCTATCTGTCTGTCCATTGAAATTACTTGAGAATTGTTACCCTCTATCTGTTGTTCCACCAGTTTCAGGTCACTTTTTGCTGATATAATTATTTCTGTCAATGACCGGATGCTCTGGAGCCTTTCATCACAAATCCTGATTTTTTCTTTTGCCAGATGGGCCAGTTCACTATAAATGGAAGCCTCGTCGGCCCGGGCCGTCTCAAGTTCAGCCTTTGCAGCCACTACATTATCCTTAGCCGCCTCCAGCAGTTCCTCCTTCTCAGGTACGATATCACCCGCCAGTGGGTGGGTTGTGGAACCACACACCGGACAGGGGAGGCCATCTTCCAGATGTTCTCTTCGCAAAACCAGGGCCTGGTTATTGGCATAAACCAATTCTTCCCCGGCTTCACACCTGTTCACCTTTTCCACAGCAGCCTGTATCTGCCGATCCTGCAATTCGATCTTGTGCCTGAATGAAACAATAGTATCCTTAAAATCCATAATAGAGGGGGTCAATACCTGACCACTATCAGATCCATCAAATATACCACTGAGTCGCTCATAGGATTCTATGAATCCAGCACCCACAACCCTGACTTCACCCCATGCCGATCCCAACAATCGCCAGTATTGCTCATCCCCTTCATCTTTCTTAAGAGTATTTGAAATACAATCTATCTGATCAAGAACTTCCTGTCTATTTAATTCAAATTTAGCACCGTTCCTATTAAGCCTGTTTTTTTCTTCAACCTTTAACTGAGCTTCAGATTCTTTCTTTCTGATTGTCTCTTTTTCTTGCCCCAGTGCCTTTTCATTTAGACCTGCATATAATTCTGAGACCTGTGCCAGCACCCCTTCGACATCATCAGGCAGCGGGTGCTGTTCCATGAACTGTCTGTCATTATTAAGTTCCCTTTCCGATATTTGGATCGTATCATTTTTTTGTTTGATCTGCCTGCTTAATTCATCCATTCCTGACTTTATGGATGCTGCTTCCTTTTGCTTCAGATCGGCCTCTTCAAGCTGCTTGTTGTACTGGTTTTCATGAACTGCGGCCTGTTCGTACGTATTTTTCTTCACTAAGGCTTCTTCCCTGACGATTTGGAACTCAAGGTCTGACGCTTCGTAATTCTTCTTTGCATCATCAAAACGCTTGCCACACTCTTCCTTTTCCTTTGCAGCTTTATCCAATGCAATCTGCAAAGTTTTCATCTGCTCATTTTCAGACAGGTATGAATCCATTTCAGATCTGATGCCTGCAGCCTTTTGTGCCCGCTCGATCAGGTGCCTTGTATCATCCATTTCCTGCTGCCTGGACAGTAAATCTTGCTGTCTAATAATGTATTTTTTCAGCTTATTATTGGCATCCATACGGCGCTGTTCATTCTCTTTTTCCTTCTCAATAGCGGTCATGGAAGTGCTTAATCCTAGCAATTCCTCATCCAGTGTTGCGAGTGTTTCCTGTGCCGCCCTGATATCATCAGGACCCACAGGTGGGATGGTCTCAAGGCCAGCCGCAGCCACATCATACTCGTTTTTAACTTTACCGACCTGCAGGTTCAGGTTATTCTTCAATATATCGAACAGGCCCATACCAGTAGTGGCTTCCAGTATCTCACGCTTCTTCTCTGCATCAGCCTTCAGGAATGAGGCAAATTCGCCCTGTGCCAGCAATATGGAACGTTTAAAAGCATCAAAGTCCATGCCCAGTATCCTTGTCACAGCTTCTTCGACAGATAGGTCGCACATATCCTGGCTGCCTTTTCGTTTACGTCTGTTTGTAATTAGTTCATCAGTATCTGCTCTGATCAGTTTAACCTCGGTATTGGCCTCACCCTTACGGTTCCGCTTGGCCCGCCATTCTGCTGTATAGGGTATGCCATTGACTTTGAACGTAACCTCAGAGAAGCCCTCATTTGCTCCCTGGTTCAACAGGTTATTGGGATTGCTGTTACCGGTCCCGTCCAGTCTGGGGGTCTTATTGTATAAGGCCACACTGATGGCATCCAGTAGTGTGGTCTTGCCTGATCCTGTTGGTCCGGTGATGGCGAAGAGGGATGTACTGCAAAGAGGCTCGGATGTGAAGTCCAGGTGTACATCACCCCTGAAACTGTTGATATTCCTGAGGCGCAGGGATAATATCTTCAATCCGCGACCTCCTCAGAGCTTATTTCCAGCAGTTCATTGAAGGTAACAAGCATCTCGTCCAGTTCTTCGGGTGAACTATCACCGTAGCGGTAATTGTAATATTCCTGAAATATCTCGGCTGGTGAGCGGGTCTTGATCCCGGCTGCTGAAATGGTCTCCCTATCGTTTTCAGGCAGCATAGATTCCACAACCAGTACCCTGCCGCCCACGTTTTCAAAAGCCTGGCGGATCTCATCCCCAACCCCGATCTGAGGACCAGCCAATTGCACCCTTACTTCAATATACTTATCCTTCCAGTCTTCGAAATTTGCCCTTATCTTCACATCATCCAGCGTGCCTTCTACCCGCACCAGTTCCCTGAATGTGGGCACAATGATCTCCTCCATTTCAGAGGCTTCACCATTGAAATCTATCAAAAACACTTTTTTATCATATTCAGCTTCCTTGAAACTCAAAGGGAGGGGGGAACCAGGATACACGATTGGGCAGCCGTTGCCCGGGATCTGCTGTGGGCGGTGCAGGTGACCCAGGGCAATATAATCAACACCGTAAGGCAGGTCTTCAGTATGCACAGACTGGATACCCCCGATCTGTACCAGCCGCTCCGAATCGCTGGCAACTGAACCCTGGATAAAATAATGGCCCATGAGGATGCTTAAATCAGCTCCCTGCATGGCCGCAATACATTCCACATAGATATTTTTTAGTGCTTCACGATACCGCATGGACCGTTCGACCTCTTTTTCAAAGGACACGTGTTCAAGGATATCGCCCTCGTTGAGGTAGGGAACTGCTGCAAATGCAACGGTCTGTCCCCCTATATCCATGAATACCACGCAGTCCGTATTACGAATGCTACCAACGACGTGGATATCTGCCATTTTCAGAAAATCTCGCGGGGCTGCCAGTCTCACCGCAGAATCATGATTACCTGCTATTAGAACGGCGCGAGCATCTGTGTTTTGATGAAGGTCGAACAGGAACCGGTAATAGAGGTCTGTGGCCTCGGCTGGAGGTACTGAGGAGTCAAATATATCTCCTGACACCAGTAATACGTCAATTCGTTTTTCAATAATGATAGCAAGCAGCCAGTCCAGGAACTTACTGTATTCATCCATCCTGCTCTGGTCATATATCTTCTTGCCAATATGCCAGTCAGAAGTGTGGAGTATACGCATGTGACCTACCAATTGGATAACTATAGGTCAGTCCTAATTAAAAATATACTGTTAATAAAAATCCTGAAAATATTCCCACTCCTCAAAAACGTGGCGCAACAAAACAACATAAAGTAGCAACCAGACCAATAAAAGAGTCTGATGAAATTATGGAGAATTCCTTTTAACTTCAATTTTTCGTTCCATAGATTACAGATGCCTTTCTTATACTCGTCCCTGCAAATGTTGTCACTTTTACAATTCCAGAATCAAATACGTTTTTCATAACTGCATAAACCCGTTCGCATTTTGCTCTTGTGTGGTTGTTTTTTTAGGGGTTTATCGAAAATCTCAAAAGATATCATTAGATTTGTCACAGGCTCAATTATAAGATTTGTTAGATTCTGGGTTAGCAATTCACTCGATGTTAGTTTTTCAGTTTGTGTTTTTTAGTTGGTGTTTCAGTTGGTGTTTCAGTTGGTGTTTCAGTTGGTGTTTCAGTTGGCGTCTCAGTTGGCGTCTCAGTTGGCGTCTCAGTTGGTGTTTCAGTTGGTGTTTCAGTTGGTGTTTCAGTTGGTGTTTCAGTTGGTGTTTCAGTTGGTGTTTCAGTTGGCGTCTCAGTTGGTGTTTCAGTTGGTGTCTCAGTTGGCGTCTGAGAAAATATTAACTTCGGTGAAGGGTTTAGATAGTTGATTACAGTTGTTGTCGGTTCCATTGTGGGTACTGGCGTTTCATTAATTTCAGGAATAATGATCTGAATGTTTTTGGTAATGGGATCACTACCATTCGAATGAAGTACAATTTTACCGTTAAGAGTAGTGGACTGTGAAGGTGCTTTCAATTGCACATACCCGCTTCTCTCCCCTGGCAATATATCTTTTATAATCAATGCGTTAGAATTAACATTAAAGTTTGATTTAAT
>DATKUV010000184.1:0-2711 GCA_035530415.1 Candidatus Nanoarchaeia archaeon
AAATATATGCTTTTCCGACAATCTCTCTTAATCTTATCAGCAAACAAAATACAAACTATTAGAAAAAAAATCCGAAATTGTTAAATATCGAGACAAGAGTATACCGAAGTGGTAAATAAAATATTAAGACCATGAAAGATAGAACTTATTTAATAATAATTGCTCTAACAGCCATCCTACTTATGGTAGGTCTTGTATACTTAGCAGGAACTACCGACATCTTAGTACCAAAAAACGACACCGAAATAGAAGATATATTTATTCCGGAATTCGAGCCTATTCTAGAACAAACAATAGATTGTAAAATATGTCATGTAAACCCGATAAAAGCGACAAAACATATTCAGGGCGGTGACTATTGTGAACCATGCCATGGAAACCAACTCCATGATATTCATATTAAAGATGCGTCCACCAATGTCGAGTGTGTTACCTGCCACTATGGTAAATCATTTCTTCCTGAAAAAATTCCGGGCCATAATAGTGTTTGCGATACATGTCACGGCTACCCGGACCCAGTTCAACCTAGCTATGGAAATATTATAACAATACACGAAACCAGAGGACATGGCTGTCAAATCTGTCACATACAGGATATTCAGACCCTCCATGAAAATAGTTTAAAGAATAGTACTTCAGAATAGATTATATAGTGTTAAACATTACAACGATTATGACTTCAAAACTAACAACTGAAACAGGATACATGAACATAATTGTGGGATTGATTGATATCCTCGAAGAAGTAAATGGCATCGAAGTTACTGAAGACTTTATTTATACTAATTTTTATCGGATGGGAGAACGTTTAGGTAAAAAATTTGACACCGGCAAAGACCCGCAAACTGCTATGAAAGAATTCATTGAATACATAAAACCTTTGTTGGATATTGAGATCATTAATGAATATTCCATAGAGAATGAATATAAAGCAGAGATTAAAATCAATAATTGCTTAATAAAGGAACTTTGCAAGCAGCAAGGGTGGAACATAAAACACACTCTTTGCAGAAGCAGTCACGGTTTCATCGAAGGAGCCATTTCCTCAATTATGGGTAAGCATCTGAATTTCAATATTTCCATTGCAGACTGGGATGTTTGTCATGGTACTATGGAATTAAAGGAAAAACATGACATTTTTGATTTTATTTGAATATTTTTTTCTAAATCAGAATACCTGATATATCAGAATTCAAGTGTCAATAATGACATAATTAGATACCTGAGACAAAGCATTATTAATAAAGGAAATCGCGATCATGACAAAACTCAGTGATATCGTTCAAAAGATAGAAGAGAATCTCTATGAGGTCCCTATGGACTTCCAGGAAGGAATGAGGGTCCCAGGCCGTATTTTAGTATCCCACAAACTTATGAATGATCTTGAGATCGGCACATTGCACCAGACCGCAAACGTGGCCGCCCTTCCCGGCATCCAGAAATATTCCCTGGCAATGCCAGACGCCCATTTTGGTTACGGCTTTCCCATTGGCGGGGTGGCAGCCTTTGACGCTACGGAAGGCGTGATCTCTCCAGGCGGCGTGGGATTTGATATCAACTGCGGGGTACGTATCTTAAGGACAGATCTGGAAATCCGGGAGGTAAGACCCAGGATCAAGGAATTGATGAACAAATTGTTCACAGCCATTCCATCTGGTGTGGGTTCCAAGAGCAAGCTGAGGGTTTCAGATAGTGAACTGGATGATGCGTTTAATTTGGGTGCTTCCTGGGCTGTAGAGCAGGGTTACGGTGTTGAGGCTGATATCCTGCACTGCGAGGACAGTGGCTTCATTGATGCTGCAGACCCTGCAAAGGTCAGTGATAAAGCCAGGAAGCGTGGCAAACCCCAGTTCGGGACCCTGGGCAGTGGCAATCATTTCCTGGAGGTACAGGAAGTAGATAAGATCTACGAGCCCGAGATCGCTAAGCTATTCGGCATTCGTGAAGGGACCATCACTGTCATGATCCACTGCGGTTCAAGGGGTGCAGGTCACCAGATATGCACTGATTACCTGCAGGTCATGGAGCAGGCTTCTAAAAAATACGGCATCGATATGCCTGATAAACAGCTTGCCTGCGCTCCTGCTGACAGTCGGGAAGGCCAGGATTATTTCAAGGCCATGGCTGCCGGTGCCAATTATGCCTGGGCTAACCGCCAGGTCATTACCCATTGGGTCAGGGAGACCTTCCAAAATGTGTTTAACAAAGATGCCGAAGAGCTTGGTATGGATCTGGTGTATGATGTGGCGCATAATGTTGCCAAGCTGGAAGAACATGAGATCGACGGTAAGAAAAAGCAGGTCTATGTTCACCGCAAAGGTGCGACCAGGGCATTTCCTGCAGGCCATCCGGACGTCCCGACAGTATACCGATCAGTAGGCCAGCCGGTTCTGATCCCGGGCAGCATGGGCACACCTTCTTATATCCTACACGGGGCTGAGAGGGCCATGGAACTGACTTTTGGCTTTGCCTGTCACGGTGCCGGCAGGGTGATGGGAAGGGCAGAGGCAAAACGGAAGTTCAGGGGCGAAGTGCTTGAGAAACAATTGGCAGAACAGGGTATCTATGTGAGGGCCACCCACCCGTCCATGCTGGCCGAGGAGGCGCCAGAGGTGTACAAATCCAGCAGTGAAGTGGTTAATGTGGTTCATGACCTCAATATTGCCCGTAAGGTTGTCAGGGTAAAGCCCATGGGTGTAGCTAAAGGGTAG
>DATKUV010000185.1:0-9599 GCA_035530415.1 Candidatus Nanoarchaeia archaeon
ATTCTTTTATCTTTTAATCCTTCTTCGCCATATTTTTTGAGGGTTTTGCAATAGTTATAGTATTGTGCTCTTGAAAAGGGTACTTCATTTTGCTTGAAATAGTCAGTCACAGATAGTTTTGAGTCTTTGATTTTTTGGACATTAATTGATAAATTTGTTTTTTAAACTATATAAACTCTGTCTGATTTAAGTGGGTCATATTTTCAATTTATCCGAAAGTCATGTATTAAGCCCACAGGGCTGCATACATGTGCAGCATGCCACAGGCTAGAGTAGATGGGCCCGCGGAGATTCGAACTCCGGACCTCCGCCGTGTGAAGGCGACGTCATAACCGACTAGACCACAGGCCCACATATTTTACAAAATAATAACCGGTCTAATATTACCAATAATTGATAAGACTATCGTTGATTTAATGATAATTGTGTAGTTCCATAATTCTTCCGTATTGAACTCTTCTCTTTGATATTTTGATATCTTTAGCGATTATCTCGCGTGATTCTCATTTCGGGACTACACACAGTAATCTTATTGGGAAAACTACTTTAAATAGAGATTCATAATGCTATAATAATAGCAAATAGTCAATATCAAGGAGAGTGTATTAATGAAATATCAGGGAATTACTCTTACTGCCGATTCTACCAGTAAGGAGATAGCACCAATCGCAAAAGCAGTCCATGAATTAGTAGGACTTCCTGTTACTATGAGAACTTTGAATAATCCTGGTGTTAGGGTCGAAAAAGGAAAAGTACTTGATTATAATTATACCGGACCTATTCTTGAAAAAGCAATTGAGACAAATAAAACACTTAAATCCATTCCAAAAACAGGCCCTTATGCCGGCATACCTGTTGTGGTCACCACCATTAAGAACGAAGCGGGATATGGTATCGCTGTAATTGGGATCGTGGATGTAGTAGGCACAATCGATCTGGGTGCAGCATTTGGGGACTATCCTGATATTGTAAGCCAGGTAAATGAGTGCCTGAGAGCCAGGGTTACACCACCGTAATCACAGTTCCCATCTATTGTCAATTGGAAACTGTTCATTGATCCACATCAATATCTTCCCACCGTGGATGATTACATATTCCCTTGAGATAACAGTCATACCATAAAAAATACCCGAACCCTTGTGGGTATCAATTGTTAAAATATCCCTTCTGGTCTCTAATTTGTATTTTCGGAGTATCCCTCCTATAGGGATATCGGCCTGCATCAGATCGCCTTTTATTGTTAAAGGCAAAGGATCTATAGGTGTTAGGGACCTGGCATACACATAAGGTATATTATTCGCGATGAGCAGAACTTCTCTGTGGTTAACCGGACTTCCGGGTTCGATCATAAGAGTTTCAGCTTCATCGGATGTTGCTTCTTTTACTACCTGACACTTTGTTACTACCCCAACTTGAGCTTTGGTTAACAGTTCCAATAGAAATGTAACAGACCCATCAGTCCCAGCGCATATCCTCAAAGGTGTCGGGATATCCATCCCCTTTAATATGTCATAAATATTCTTGGGCATCAGTAATCTAATTGAAAATTTTCAATCACAGTACTTCTTTTTTTGCCGTCTTGACCCGTTGTTTTGAAGTATAACCTGTAGCCTCATCAAGGAATGTCCTGAACCTTTTATTAGTGTCCAATACTTCTTCATCAGAAGCCTCCTTATTTGCAACGGTTTCTAAACAGAGGTTCTTATCAGCTATCCAGGCTTCAAAATGCTTTATTGCACCATAACTAAATACAAGCTTTCCATCTTTTACAGTTGGCTTAACTGGAAATTTAGCTTCAATGACTTCCTTGATGCGTTCAATTTCAGGTTTGTATCCTCTTTTTAATTTATATTGCTGAATAATATCACCCTGCACTCTCAATTTAATTGAGAACGATAAAACACTTTGCATTTTTTCTAATTAAAGCTTCTCAAGTGAGAATTCTTTGTGAAGTACCTGGACAGCTTTCGAAGCATCGTTCTTCCCAACAGCAAATGAGATGTTGTGCTGGGACGAGCCCTGGCTGATCATTATCACATTGACTTTATGCGTGCCTAATGCTCCGAATACCTTGCCTGCAACCCCTGGTGTTCCTGCCATCCCCACACCTACTACAGCTACCACTGAGATGTCAACATCATATTCGATCGTACCTACAACTCCATTCTTGAATTCATTCTTCAATGTTTTTACAGCTTTTTTGAGATGCGACTCATCAACAACAATGGAAAGATTTGCCTCTGAAGAACCCTGGCTGATCATTTTGATATTTACTCCTGCTGCTGCCAAAGCAGTAAATACCCTGGCTGCTACTCCTATGGTACCAACCATGCCGGCACCACTGATATTTACCAATGCCACTTTATCGATCACAGAAACTGCTTTTACCACTTTCTGAGATGGCTTCTGGTCTTTTACAATAAGAGTGCCAGGGTATGCAGGTTCAAAGGTATTCTTAACCCTGACAGGGATTCCATGCTTAATGGCAGGCTCTATTGCCTTGGGATGTAGTACTTTGGCTCCAAAGAAAGACATCTCCATGGCCTCAATATACGAAATCACAGACAACGGCCTTGCTTCCGGCACTATTTTTGGGTCAGTTGTCATAATCCCGTGAACCTCTTTCCATAACCAGATCTCATCGGCATTGATGGATGCTCCTATAATTGACGCTGTAAAATCTGACCCTCCACGACCTAATGTGGTGATAATTCCCCTTTCATTCTGTGCAATGAACCCTGCAACTACGGGAATTGTCCCTGCCAGCAAAGGTGAAATATGCTTTTTTACATTTTCATAGGACATTTCAAGTGGATGCGCACCACCAAAATTGTCATCCGTAATAATCCCGATCTCACCGCCGATAAAGTACTCAGATTCCACACCCAACGACCGGATCGAACCTGATAGTATGGGAGCTGCCAGCCTTTCCCCATAAGAGGATATATAATCAAGGGACCTGGGAGTAAGTTCACCAAGATAACAGATACCCGTAAGTGCCTTTTCCAAATCTTCGATCCTGGCATCCAATTCAGCTATGGTTTCTTCAACATTTTTATCTGCAAGCGCATCATGGGCTGCTGCATGATGTTTTTGTGTCAGATTTATTATGAATTCTTTAACACGGGAAACCTTACCTTTATTTGAGGCCTCATGGGCCGCATCAAGCAACGCGTCAGTAACCCCACCAAGTGCTGAAGTAACCACTACAATCTGATTACCACTGTCTTTATAGCTCTTGACCAATTCTGCAACATGTCGTAATTTCTTGCCGTCTCCGACCGACGTTCCGCCAAATTTCATTACAAGTTTCATAGGAAATCCACTGGTGACTAGTTAAAGTACCTAACTGGTCAACCAGTTACATAAGGATTTTGATTAAACCCAGGTCAGATCAGGAAAATTAACCTGACCCGGGGAAAAATTAAAAAAAAAGTTTTGTTTAAGCTGCTGCTGTTGCAGGTACTGCTGCTTTAACTTCAGGTTCGCCGAGCACATGTGTTTTTAGTATCTCAACACGCCTTAACGGATATATGTTTTTTACATCCCTGTATATCTGCGCAGAGAGTTTACCCAACACTGCATCCTGCATAAAAGCTTCAAATTCTAATTCACGTGCTTTGTGCTTTACTATTGAAGTCATTAAATGCCTGATATCTTTGATCTGGCTGCTTTTAGCACGCTTAACAGTATAACAGATAGGTTTCACCCGAATTTTATATCCATCCCGGGTCCTGATATCAATATTGGCGTCGATCATTGATGTCTGCCTTTTTATCAGTGACCTGAGATAATCCCTGGTGAGTTCGTGACCAATGAATTTAGTATAAGCTGAATCTCCGCCCACCTGATCTACTTTAAGTTCTAATTTTATGTTCTGTTTTGAATAATCATTTGTCAAATCCCCTAATGTGACCTCAATAACACGTCCTAATAGGAGTTTTGGATCACTTGCCGGGGTTTCGCCAACTTCTTGCTGTCCCATCATTTCAGGTGCAATCACATTGTACCATTGTTTTGCTTTCCAGCCTTCTATTTTTTTGGGACCTCTCTTTCCTTTTGCCAAACTCGTTCCTCCGAATCTAATATCAATTTGATGTTTATATAAATGTTAAATTATCGATCTATAAAAGCTAAAACTTTACAAACTTTTAAATATAGATGAAAGTATGTTTTATATCGCCAACTTTTCATATAAACCTTTCTGTAATTGATTTTTTAACCAGGCATAATCCGGTAAATCTTGTTTTTGAGATTACAATTCGATCTCAAATTGTGGTTTCCCTTCTTCAGTGGGAGGTGCCAGCCAATCCACTACTTTCATGGCTTCATCAGGACTTTGCGCAAAAATTTCCACCCAGATACTCCCCAATGACTCATCCCCTGGTGGGAAACTTACTTTTCCTACAAACGCAGCTTGTTTATTTAAACGAAATGTCACAATATTTCCTTTAAACCTGATGTTGGTACGGGCAGTATCCAGTATCTTCCTGCATCTGATCAGCTCATGCAGTTTAATTAAGGATTCATGATTACCAGACCCTACCAGCCTGGTTTTCATACCTTCCATTTCCTGAAGTTGGAATTCCAATCCTGTGAATATGTTTTCGATAGCTGCCTGTACCTTGCTAAGGTCTTCAGTAGGATTGACAGGAGCCGAAACTTCAATAGTTATAGCGATCATTTATACCTCTTTAAGACTTTTTTGACCTTTTCCCTGAACTCGTCCACAGTGTCGTTGTTTTTAATAGTCAGATCAGCCCTTTTAATAGACTCATCCATTCCCCATCCCAATTCCCTCTCATCACGGATGTGCAGTGCATCCTCATCCATGAGTTTATCATCGGCTCTGCCTCGTTTTTTTATCCTTTCAAGCCTATCATTATCATTCGCATCGATATTTATCAAGAGAAAATCATCGCCGAATTCACCTTTGAACAAGTCCACTTCCTCAATGTTGCGTACCCCGTCCACAATAGCAATATCAACATCAAGAGAAGTCAGTTTCGGAATGCATCTTTTAGCAACTGCTGCCAATCCCTCTTCCCTCCTGAGTTTGGTTCCTGTCCCGCCCAGGTTTTCATCAGTAGGTTCAAGTCCTGAACGGCAGACTTCCTCTCTGATCACATCTCCCATATTCACTACCTGATAACCCATCTCCTGGACTAAATTTGCGGCTTCACCCTTACCTGATGCCGGCATTCCTACAAAAGCAATTATTTTCATAATATCATCTCATCTTCGTTTTCTTTTGTCCGTAACCATATGTTTTTGAGACATTTACCCTGAATGGATCTGACCATATCCAGCAGTTCCTCTCTATTATATATCCATATGTCCTTCATATCCAGGGTATTATCAGGCATCCCTTGCTGTATAACATATGTCAGATTCCTGGCAGCAAGTCCATTTAAATAAGCAGCAATATCCTGAACCTCTTCAATATCTGCTAATCCCCTGAAAACTGTTGTCCTCACCTCCACTTTAATTCCAGAAGCCAAAGCTGAATTGAGGGATCTGATAATATTTCCAACTGTTTTAGTACCGAACTGAATGTCTGATCCAATAACTTTGCTATACCTAACTGGGTCATCAAGAGGTGCTTTAATATCCATGAACAATTTATCAAGGATATTTTCATCCAGCATGTCTTTTATCACATTATACCCAAAACCGTTGGTTTCAAGACCTACCAAAAGCGATTTAGATTTCACGAACCGTGCCATGGTCTTTAATGCATCAGGTTGAAGGGTGGGTTCACCACCACTGAAGACTACAGCACTGATATAGGGTGCTGCCTTTTCAATTTGTGATTCCATCTCAGCTATCTTCATTTCGTTCCCATTATCCAGATAAGCATAATTCTGGCAGTAGGGACATCTGAATTGACACCCCCTGAAAAATAGAACAGATGCACTACGGCCGTGCCAGTCTACTGTAGATATCGGGATGAAATGACCGAAATTGAATGTCTCTTGCATTGGATACCACTCTTTTATTCATAGTAAGATATATAACTATTACAAACGAAAGCCCTACATTCAAAATTAGATAAATATTAACTTAATCAAAACAGGATCCTAATATGAACATTGAGATCGATCCCAATATAAAATATGCTGAAGGCTCCCAGAGGGTCTTGAGTGCTGAAGACACGTTAAAAAACATCGATGGAGTACTGGATAAGATCGGTGTCACCCGCATTGCCGATATTACTAATCTGGACCGGGTCGGGATACCGGTATTATCAGCCATCAGGCCAAGTGCAGCTACCGGAGCAATCTCCATCTATAGCGGAAAAGGTTTTGATGAGAGACAGGCCAGGATATCTGCCATAATGGAAAGCATTGAACGCTGCTGTGCTGAGCAGCCTGAAATCAGTTCAGACATTGAAGATGATACAACATTTCCAATAATCACTGAATCATATGATAAACTGTCCCAGAAATCAAATACCCTCCATCCTGTTGATCTTTTACTGGCCGAGCCCATAATGCAGAATACCAGAGTGGAATGGATGATAGGATATGACCTGATGACAAAAGAGAATATCCTGGTACCGTCCAATGCCGTTTTCCACCCATACAATCCTACAAATGGGGGTGCAAAACTCTTCAGAAGCAACACCAACGGACTGGCTGCAGGCAATACTATTGAAGAGGCCATCCTGCACGGTCTATTAGAAGTAATTGAACGGGATGCCCTGAGTATTGCTGAGTATAATAAGAATCCCGGACGTGAGATCATACTTACTCCCAGCGATGGCTTGGTCTACGAATTTAAAAAGAAGTTCGAAGCTGCAGGGATCATTGCAAAGGTATGGTTATTGAAACATGACATTGATCTTTGTACTGTAGTATGTGCACTGGATGACCGGGTCCTGAAAGACCCTGCAATGCTGGTAATGGGTGCAGGCTCACATCTCAGACCTGAGATCGCGGTCTCAAGGGCTCTTACTGAAGCAGCGCAGAGCAGGGTGGTCCAGATACATGGAGCTCGTGAAGATACGGACAGGGAATCAGTTGTCAGGACGTTCGGATACGATGCTATGATGCGTCTGAACCGTTACTGGTATTCAGAGTCTGAAGAGAAAGTTGCTCTGTCAGACCTTGAAGACAGATCTGCTGACACGCCTGCCAGGAATATCGAGACCACAGTGGCAGCACTGAATGGTATTGCCCCCAATGCCATAATAGTGAACATTTCACGAAATTCCATCAATGCCCCTGTGATCAGGGCTGTACTTCCCACCTTTGAGCAGTATACCCTGGACAGAGATCGCAAAGGCAAACGAATGAAGATCGGACGTAAACCCAGGGAAAAATTCAGGCGGCCCGGTGTATGACCGATATCGTGGTTTATACAGGTACAAGTCTTTCCTGGGATGATGCAAAAGAACTATTAGATGCAGATTACCGCTCACCTATAAAAAGAAATGATATTAATATCCTGCTGGATAAGGAACATCCTGATATAATCGGTATCATTGACGGCATTTTTTTTGACAGGGCAGCTGTGGCACACAGGGAGATCATACGTGCCTTAAAAGCCGGGGTAACTGTTGTGGGAGGTTCCAGCATGGGGGCGCTAAGATCATCTGAACTCCATTCATACGGAATGATAGGAGTGGGTCAGATATATGAATGGTACCGTGACGGGTTTATTAATTCTGATGATGAAGTGGCTGTTACCTTCCATCCGGATACGCTGGAGCCGCTTTCAATTCCTTTGGTCAATATAAGGAAAACGCTGGAAAAGGCTGTAAAGGATAGTATTATCGATCCAGATCAGGGGGATGAGCTCTTAACAGCGGTCAGGTCAATGTTTTATCCGGACAGGACGTATCATTCCATGATCAAAAAAGGTGTGGAATTGGGGATTGTTTCGGCTGATAAGAAACAGTATCTTATTGATTATTTTGTTAATAACGAAGTTGATATCAAACGGGAAGATGCACTGCTGGTCATTAGAAAAATTCGTGAGCTGGCTTTGACGATTTAACGTTGACTATATAATACAGTGTTAAGCCTTCTGGGAAGGGGTTGAAGTTCAATAATTATCAAAAAGGTTAATAAGTTGTATCCCATAATTTAATTGGGGAAATAAAATGGGAATCCTGATCCATTTCGCGAAACGCTGGGTAGCCGGTGAATATCTTGAAGATGCCATTGTACGAGCGCGGTCTGCAAACAGCTGCGGAATTAGCGGCATTATCAATCATGTGGGAGAACATAACGAAGATATTGAATTAATTGAAGCTTCAGCGGTAGAATATGATCGTTTACTGGACGCTGTCAAAAACGAACAACTTGACAGTTCCATATCAGTAAAACCCACCCAGCTTGGTCTTATGAAGGATAAAAAGACCTGCATCAATACATTGGAACCATTGGTGAGAAAGGCATCTGATTCAGGTATCTTTATTTGGATAGATATGGAAGGAAGCCCTTATACCCAAGCGATCATTGACATCTACAAACATCTGTTTTCAGATCACAAAAACCTAGGGATCGCTATACAGGCATACCTATTCAGGACACCTGATGATCTTAAAGCACTATCTGCTAT
This sequence comes from Candidatus Nanoarchaeia archaeon, assembly GCA_035530415.1. GTDB lineage: Archaea > Halobacteriota > Methanosarcinia > Methanosarcinales > Methanocomedenaceae > Kmv04. The sequence continues at coordinate 8,569 of DATKUV010000185.1, forward strand.
TGGTGGTAACATTCGCCTCTGCAAAGGTGCATATAACGAATCGGCTGAAATAATCATAAAAGACCATAATAAAGTAACAGAGGCCTTTGCCAGCCAAATGGAATCGTTATTCAAGAATGGGGGGCCAGGACTTATCGCTATAGCGACCCACGATAGCAGCCTGATCGAACTGGCAAATGAACTGCATAAAACCTATCCCAGGAACTTTGAGTTCCAGATGTTGATGGGGGTCAGGGATAAATTAAAGGAAAAACTGGTCAGGGAAGGGTACAAGGTCTCTGGTTATATCCCCTATGGAAAGGGTTGGCTTGCGTACTTTTTACGAAGGCTCAATGAGCAGAAACGGGATATTAAGACCGGATTTATTTCATTGTTCAAGCAGGATTAATGCTTAAATAGTTCATTTATCTCTAATCAAGTAATCCGTAAAAAATTATACGGTTACCACTGCCACGATCACCACAAGTTTTATGTACATTGTCATATTATATTATAACTTGATTTGTTATAAAGTGGTGAATAAGTTGTAACAGCAATCTTTTGAGTTTTTTTGAAATCATTTCATGAAATGGTTATTCCAAACTCAAAATATCGCTATATTCCATAACAGTTTTTCTATCATACCTGAAACAAGGAATTTCAGCTTACACTCCACCCCTGGAGGTATTGAACAATGGTGAAAAATAAGGTACGAGTGAGGTTTGTATAATGTCTGGAAAAATACCGACAATTAAACGCAATATCATCAAACCTGAAGATATTGACCCGATGGATGTAAAAAAAGGGATCTCTTCAAGATCGTGTGGGTAAATTTTTACTATTTAAGCTTGGGAGGATGGAATTATCTTTGCGCTCTTGACGTCCTTTGCGGTGAATTAAAATAAACATCAATGAAGTCGACTACGTTTTTCATATAGCACCGCAAAGTTCGCAAAGTACGCGAAGAATCAAATTGTTTGGCTATGATACCCACTCAATGTTGGGGAGATCCATAATTTATTAGTCAAGTCTCTTCTGGATAGACTATCGCA
>DATKUV010000186.1:0-4387 GCA_035530415.1 Candidatus Nanoarchaeia archaeon
CCAGGAACTGAGGATCTGGGACGTGCCCGTGAATTAATGGCATTTCTGGGATTGTCCCATTTGGCTGACCACTCCTTTAGGACCCTGTCCCTGGGAGAACAGCAGAAAGTGCTTATTGCCAGGGCCATGATGCCCGATCCCAAGCTTCTGGTATTGGACGAACCATGCGAAGGCCTGGATATCAAAGCAAGGGAAGACCTGCTGGATGCTTTGCAGATTATGTGCAGCAGTCCCGACGGTCCGACCTTGATCTTTGTCACCCATCGCATCGAAGAGATCATACCTGCCATCACCCATGTGGCTGCCCTAAAGCAGGGGATGGTGATCGCACAGGGTCTAAAGAGCGATATGCTCAATGATGCTGTTTTTGACACTATATTCGCTATGGCCGTTGAAATGAAGTGCAACGGAGGCAGGTACTGGCCAGCAGTGATAAAAGGTTCAACCCATAGCTTACTGTGACATCTTCATCTATGTTCTGCCACCGGCAAACATTCCCCATTCCAGTGTCTTCCCGTTTTCCAGGTCTTCCTTGACCATGCTCATAAACTTTTCATCCCGCTTAACCCATTCCATAGTATCAGATATTTTGTCATTTGACAACACTCCAATTAAAATATTCATATTATGATACTTAATAATTAAAGTTTAATCACATGAACTGTTCCATGGTTTTGGTAATATCCACACCCTCAACGGGCCTTTTCACCAGCGGCATATCCTGAATTGTGACAACTTCATCCTCGTAAGTGGCTCTGTCTTCCTTATAGATCACTCCGATTGGAACCCGAGTATTCCATTCCACAGCCCGCTCGTATGCAGCAGCCTTATCCACGGGTTCATATCCCTCATCTTCCAGCTTGTACACCCGTTCCTTGTAGAAATCATTTGTATTCACTTTATTGAAGGTAACGCATGGCTGGAATACATCGATCAATGAAAATCCTTTGTGTTTTATTGCTTCAGTGATCAACTTTCGAAGATGCGGCGGGTCCCCGGCAAATCCTCTGGCAATAAATGATGCACCAGAGGACAGTGCAAGGGTGAGTGGGTTCACTGCAATCTCAATGGAACCGAAAGGTGTGGATTTTGTTGCTGAACCTTTATCACTGGTAGGTGAGGTCTGGCCTGTGGTCAGGCTGTACAACTTGTTATCATGAACAATGTATGTGATATCCAGGTTCCGTCTCATGGCATGAATAAAATGTCCCATACCTATGCCATATCCATCTCCGTCCCCTGACATGGCAATGACTTTCAGATCATGGTTAGCCAGTTTTATACCGGTAGCTATCGGTAGTGTCCTGCCATGAATTGAATGGAAACCATTTACATGGACGTACTGGACCACTGCACCATGACAACCGATCCCTGATACGATCATGACCTGATGTGGTTCTGATCCGCTATCTGCCAGTGCACCCCTCAAGGCGGATAATATACCAAAATTACCACAACTCGGACACCATACCGGTTTAACCGGGTTCCTGAAATCTGCTGGTTCAGCCATGCTGGAGCACCTCCATCACCTTATTGGCGATCTCTTCTGGTGTGAATTGCTGTCCATTATATTTTAGTATCTTCTCATCCATTTCAATCCCGGTCCTCTCCCTGATAACACCTGCTAGCTGTGCTTCTTTGTTATTTTCCACATCTATCGTTAATCTGGCACTTGTTAAAATTTCAGCCACTTTTTCTGAAGGGAAGGGATGTATGAATATTATCTGCAAGAAATTCACATTGATATTATTTTGTGCAAGGAGAATCATGGCTTCCAATATTGGACCTTTTGTTGAGCCCCAGCCCACCAGCGTCACATCTGCCATTGGGGGGCCGTGAATTGTCGGTTCTTCTATTTCTTCAATAATACATTCGATTTTTTTCATCCTCTTGTCCATCATTGCAGTCCTGTTATCTGGATCCTCAAAATCATGACCGTATTCATCATGTTCATTACTGTTAGCAGTAAAAATGGAATTCGGGTGTCCGGGGATGACCCTTGGTGAGATGCCTGATTCGGTCAGCTCGAACCGCTTGTAATCACTCATAATCTCCATTTCGGCAGAATTCAACAACAATCCCCTATCCACTGGAATTGGATCGAAAGGTTCTGCTGTTTTATGGCTTTCTGTCAGGTACTTATCAGTGATAATTATGACTGGTATCTGGAACTTTTCAGCCAGATTCAGGGCCCTGCCTGCTGCCTGGTAACATTCGTTAACGTCCCCTGGAGCTATGACCACTCTCAGGAAATCCCCCTGGGATGCATGCATCACAAACCGCAGGTCACCCTGTTCGGTGTGCGTCGCCAAACCTGTACTGGGGCCGGGGCGCTGGGCCACCATTACCACCAGCGGGGTCTCGGTCATGGCAGCCATGCCAAGACTTTCGGCCATAAGAGCAAAACCGCCGCCTGATGAGGCGGTCATTGATCTGACCCCTGCATGCGAAGCACCAATTGCCATTAGTATAGCAGCCAGTTCATCTTCGGTATGTTTGACCACCAGATTGTGGTTGTGCTCTTCAGCAGCCAGGAAGTGCAGCAATCCTGACGCAGGCGTCATTGGATATGCAGAATAAAATCGTAGTCCGGCAGATAATGCTCCCAAGCCAACTGCTTCATTGCCAGTGATCACAAGTCTTCGATGATTATCGATTGGTTTTATAATGATCCCTGTACCGCCGGGGTGGTTCTCCATTGCAAAATCATATCCAGCCTTTGCCACTTTGATGTTGCTCTGTACGATCTGGTCTCCTTTTCGCTGGAACATCTCTTTCAGCAGGTCTTCAAGGATGGTAAGGTCGTATCCGATCAATGCGATGGTTGCCCCCAATGCCGCGGTGTTTTGCATGATGGATTTAACACCCAGGTTTTGAATGATCTCACTGAGTGGTATTGGGAATAGACATATATCGGGATGCACACCAAATCTGTCCTCTGGTTCCTTTTTACCATTAAAAAGAATACAACCTGCAGGAGCCATATCTTCTTTGTGCAGGTGTATGGTCTCTTCGTTCAAGGCCACAAGAATGTCATTATATCTAGTGTGGGAAAATACTTCCCGATCCGATACTCTTACTTGATAACTGTTATGCCCTCCCCGAATCAGAGATGGATATTCTACATTATCAAATACATGAAGCCCACCGCGGGCAAAGGCTTTAGATATGGTAAGTCCGGAAGCCATGATACCAAACCCTGCTTCACCGCCTATCATCCAGGTAAATTCCAAAATTAATTCCTCCAGTATATGAAATTGCGTTGAAGATTAATAAAATTATTGAAGTAACTATATTACAATTGACGTACATATTTTCCAATCAGCCAAAAGGAGTGGATTTTCTTGGAATTAAATGAAGCTATTAAACAGAGGCGGGTGGTTCGAAAATTTCGACCGGACCCTATACCTGATGATGCACTTTACAAAATCATAGATTCTGCCAGATGGGCACCCAGCCCCTTCAATACCCAGCCATGGGAATTCATTATTATCAGAAATCAGGAAACGCTAAAAAAATTGGGTCAAGCTGCTCCTACTGCTCAATACCTGGCTGATGCACCGATGGCAATCGTTGTTGTAATACTTCCTATAAAGACTAAATATCCATTTCACCATGAAGTGGGTGAACACAAGCATGCAGGAGCTATTGCTGTTCAGAATATTATGCTGACTGCCTGGGAGCTGGGGATAGGTACCGGATGGGCAACCATAGATTCTGATAAAGTAAAAAATATCCTGCATATCCCAAATGAATTTGATGTACTGACAGTTATTCCCATGGGATATTCTTTAGATAGTCCACCTGAACATATTGAAAAAGACCGACTGCCTGTAGATGAGTTGATGAGTTTTGAAGAGTTTAATGGATTATCAGAAGGCAGGATTATTGAATATTAATACCTGACTTTGAAAGATCCTCACAAACAACCCCCCATCCTATCGTTTTCTGTTGCCACCAGAAATTTTTAAATAAAACCCACGAATCAGATCTCTTTCAAAACCGTCTCCAGTCCAAGTGCAGTAAAATGTCTCATCTGATCTAAGCTCATAGTTTCAAACTCAAACTGCGGTTTCCCGTCACCCTTTTTCACCAAGGCAACTCTGATCCTCTCAAGTTCTTCAATAACTCTCGTCTCTGAGAGCACCTCCTCCTGTTTCTTTAATATCCAGAGCAAAAGCCTGTAGAATACCAACCCCATAACACAAAGGAATGAATGCACCTTTATCCTTTTATCTTTCCGAATGAAAAAAGGTTTCATAGATATTATCATCAATCCCTTCATCCACATAAAATCCTTTTCAACAAAGTCTCTCTGATTGTACGTTTTCACTATTTTTTCTGTATCCCAGTCATGCTTATCTGTAAATAGAATAGTCTTACCAAA
>DATKUV010000187.1:0-15866 GCA_035530415.1 Candidatus Nanoarchaeia archaeon
CGGGCTGTACCGGCGTAGCCGGTATGGCCCGTATATAAAGGAGAACCAAAATGAAAAACTGGTACAACACCAGAACAAAGAAACAACGCATTATTGTGTGGGCATGGGCAGTGGCTTTCTCAGTAGCTGGACCTCCGGGATTGGTATTCATAGCACCGTGGCTCATGCCTTTGATGTCCTATCTCGAGTATAAACGCCCATCCACAATAGGAGAACCAAAATGAAACACATAACAATCGTTATATTGCTGCTCTTGGCTCATGTATCTCAGGCCCAGGCAGGAGCAGGGACCCAGATGTACCTGCAAGGTGATCTGGATTGGCTGGCACCTATAGCTAATGGGATAGTCATTATGGCAGTTATTGCCTGGATCCTCCACAAGCTGTTTGGCAAGAAATAAGGAGAACCAAATGAAAAAGACAATGCAATGCGCTCTCGTAATTGTGATCTGGTGCTTCATGATAGTATTCTTCATGTACCAGCTGGGAGAAGCAGCTGAGAAATCCAAGGTGGTGGTCATACCTGAGAAGAGCAAAGAGATATTGGTTATCACCGACAAGGATACCTATATCATGGTCGATCTCGAAACTGATAAAACAACTGTCTGTGTGAGTGATGACGGCACTGTTATCATCTGCACAGACTAAACCAAAGTATCGGATACCCTACGGGGTATCTGGTACTTTTTTTTTTCCTCATAGTCCTCTTAGCTAGGTTTTGGTTCCCGTCTTTTAACGAGCCGACCAAACTCCTCCGTTCCTCCCCCGTTTGGCCGTCTTCTGTGATAGATTTTTGTTTTTTTGTTCTTTAGCTGTTATTTGATGAGTCAGCATGTAGTTGGCTCATCACCATAAACTTCAGCTAGGAGGGTATATGAAACCATTGAAGTTTAATATTCCCCATTGTCCCCAGGAAGGCTGTTCTTATAACAAGAAAGGCGGACGCTGTATGCTCAACAATCTGGACATGATACGCTGGAGGGGAAATTTACACATTTCCCATGATAGTGACGTATGTGCAGCAAAGCGCCAACTCAATGAACATCGTCTTGAACAGATGCTCGATAATAAATAAACTTAGGAGAAGCACATGAGCGTTCTATTGCATAAAGAGCACGGCCTTAATCCAACAGTTAATGTCTGTTTCTTCTGTAATGAAGACAAAGGTGAGGTTGTCCTCCTGGGCAGAGCTTACAAAGGCAAGGCACCTATGCGTATGATTACGGATTATGTGCCCTGTGAAGAATGCCAGGAGAAATTCTCCCAAGGGGTACTCTTTATCGAAGTGACCCGCTCACCAAATACACCCGATCAGCCACCACTCTACAGGGGCGATCTCTACCAGAGCGTGCCTTACCCCACAGGCAGATATTGGGTACTCAGCAAAGATGCGGTCAGAAGAATTATCGGCAACGATAGTGACACTGGCCAGAAAATATTAAAAGAAAGCAAAGCTCTGATAGATCCAGAGACTGCAGAACAATTAGGATTATACAATGAAAGTATTACAAAGAGGGAAACCAGTAAGAATAACCCCGATGAGCCAGAACCCGGGAGCGGCAGTAAATAATCTGCCACCAATACCTCAGCTCACCCGGGAACAGCTCAGCATAGTCCAGAGCCCAGCTCCTGCCATCTTGGTAGATGCTGTTTCTGGATCCGGTAAAACTACCGTACTGCGTGCTATTGCTGCACAGAATCCTCGTGGTCTCTACCTGACCCATAGCAAATCAATTGCTCTTGAATTAGAGGCAGATATTAAAAACAGGAACTGGCACTGCATCACTTTCTATTCTTTGGGCTATCGCATCAGATCCAATAAAGAAAAACAGCATGGCAGATCACACCCAGCAGTAAATTTCAAGAAGCATGAGAATTATACCGCCAATAAAGATGCTACCAAGCTGGCCATGCATCACATTCAGATGGCGGGTAATGTCACTGATGCTTCCTGGGAAGATACCTGTACGCGGTTCCGTATGCCCAAGGGACTGATTAAATCAGCGAGGCAGGTCTATGATGACTTTCTCAATGACCAGACTGAAATCAGTGCTGATGAGATGATGCATCATCCAGTCGCCAATGGCTGGAAGACAGCAGGTACCTTCGACATAGTTCTGGTCGATGACTGTGAGGACCTCAATCCGCTGCAGCTCGAGATGCTGAAACTGATCAAAACCAGGAAGCTGGTTCTGGTCGGCGACAGGAATCAGGCCATATACGGCTTCAGAGGGACCGTAGTCGACGTTTTCGATCAATTGGACACTACCTACTCACCAGCTCATTTTCAGCTTACAGAGACATTTAGATGCCCTCAGAAGGTTGTTCAGGCAGCCAGGAACTTCACCCCTCATATAAATACCAATAAGCCTGGTGGCTATGTTACGGACCATAAAGGTCTTGATATCAATCTGCCGGATGACTGCCTTGTTCTGGCCAGGTCAAACATGACCCTGTTGCAGATGGCACATAAGCTGATCCAAAAAAGAGAACATTTCTCACTGAGCACCTCTGCCATCGAGAGCATGCAGAAGGATTTCTATGATAATATTGGTGAGGACAACAAGACCGTCGAAGAAGCCCTGCAGAACTTGAAAAAGAAAAAGCAGGATATGCTTGACCGGTTTAATGCCAATGGCTGGGATGATGGCTATATTAAGGGCCATTTCACCAATACCGAGTCATTGCTGAAAATGTTCACTACCATGGATGCCATCAGGAATTTCTTCAATTCCCTGGATACCAAGAAGAAGCATCGCAGTTCCCGCCGGCTCATGAGTATTCATGCAGCCAAGGGCATGGAACACAAAAATGTTTATCTGCTCAACCGGCAGGATTGTTTCAACATGATCGCCTGGTCAAAGATATCCTGGCAGAAAAAACAGGAACGTAACCTGGTGTACTTAGCCTGCACCAGATCAACGGAGAATCTTACCTTTGTAGATTTCTAATATGCGGCCAATAGACCGAAGCCAACTTCAGGAGGGTCAGTTGATCCTCCTGAAGCGTATCGATTTACGAGAAAATCGGATAACAGATTCCCGATATATCAAAGTACAAGCAGAGAATCTTCGTTCGGTTGCTTCCCGTAATTACGGCAAAGGCATTGAGGGAATTGACTTTTATTATGAAATGTTTGTCCTGGATCCGGAATCCAAAACTGAAATTCTGCTGGAAGGAGAAACTTTTTTAGACCTGACGGTGAACCAAGATGAAGACAATATTCTTTGGTGACATAAAGAAAGGTGATTGGATCGTATTCCGGGACAAGGAAAGGAAACTATACCGAGCCAAAGTGGTCAGCACTACTGAAGGCCACCTGGGCTTACGGGAGGTTCGGGTTAAATCCGGAGAAGTATTCTCATACGATTTTACCGATATGTTCCCCTATAACGAAGAAACCAGAACCGAATGCCTTCTCGCTGGAGAAGAGATTCATAAAAGAGAAAGAAAGAAATGATTTCACTCAGTCCGAAAAAAGCCAGAGAGGCCATCATCAAAATATTGCGTGCCAACAGGTTTGCCATGCTTATCGGTAGTCCGGGAATTGGTAAATCATTCCTGGCTCAGCAGATCGCCGATTCTTTTAAGCTGTTGTTGATCGATCTGCGCCTCAGTCAGTCAGATCCGACTGACCTTAATGGCTTCGCAATGCTCAGCCAGAACCAAGAAAGAATGGCATTCAAACCGCCTGAAGATATTCCGCTCGAGGGATTGGATACTGTCCCTGCCGGCTATAAAGGCTGGCTTATCCTGTTTGACGAGCTGAACTCAGCTCCGCCATCGGTACAGGCTGCTGCCTATAAGGTTATCCTGGATCGAAAAATTGGAGCCAGGAAAATTCACCCTGCTGCAGTAATGATGGGCGCAGGGAATCTGGATACCGATCGAGCAATCGTCAACAGGATGGGCACGGCTCTGCAATCCAGGATGGTGCATCTGCAGCTCCAGGTCAGCAATGATGACTGGCAGGAATGGGCTATGGATAATGATGTTGATTTCAGAGTCAGATCATTTCTCAGATTCCGTCCTGAGCTGCTGCACAAATTCGATCCAAACCATGCTGATGTAACATATCCGTGTCCTCGTACCTGGCACATGCTGTCAGATATCATCAAGGGTACGGAGGAATTTGATGTTGGGGATCTGGCCATTATGCAGGGAACTGTTGGCGAAGGAACTGGTATCGAATTTAACGGTTACACCAAGGTTTGCGGTTCATTGCCTACCATCGAGCAGATGGAGAATGATCCAAACAGCGTAATGATTCCCGATGAGGTAAGCCATCAGTACGCCTTTGCTACCCTGATCGGTTACTCCATGAATAAGAACAATGTTTCACCGCTTATGCTCATCAACGCTAAGCTGCCACTGGAGTTCCAGGTCATTGCCATGAAGGACGCATATCAGCGTGGTGAGGGCGTTAAAGACCACCATCTGGTGCGTCAGTGGATCTCCACAAATGCGAAAAAGTTTTTCGATTCATAAAAATAAATTTTGACAGGTGGGCTATGCACACTATACAACAGTTAGAGGACATGTTGCTGAAGGTGAAGGTTGAGTTAATGACCCGATCTATTTTCCTCTCAGCAATATGTCTTTCACTCAAGCACGTTTTTACCGACGCAATACCGACAGCAGCAACGAATGGAATTCAGATCCTGCACAACCCTGAGTTTTTTGCATCGTTGTCTTTTGAGGAACGTGTATTCGTGGAAGCCCATGAACTCTGGCACTGTGCGTTTGACCATTTTACTCGCCTGGGAACCAGAGAACCAAAAAAGTGGAATGTTGCAGGGGATCATGTGATCAATCTGCAGTTAAAAAAAGATGGCTATGTAGTTCCGAAGGCAGCTTTGTGTGATCCATCGTTCAAAGGTATGCCGACAGAAGAGGTGTATCAGCTGTTGCCAAATCCCGAGAATGACGAATGGGACCAGATTGGCTGGGATATGCATGCTCCTCCTCCTGGCATGGATCCTGATGAATTCAAAGCTAAGGTGCAAGAGAATATCATCAAGGCCAAGCTACAATCGGAAATGGCAGGAAAGTCCATTGGCGAGATTCCTGGGGAAATCCAGCGAATCATCGATCAACTCCTTAATCCCGTAATCCCCTGGCACAGATTGCTGGCCAGGTTCATGACCGAATTCCATAAAGCGGATTACTCATGGAAACGGCCCAACAGAAGATACATCATCAATGATGTGTATATGCCCTCACCGCATAGCCCGACAATCAAACGGGTAAACGTAGCGGTAGACTCATCCGGGTCTATCAGCCAACGCCAGTTCACCGAGATAATGACTGAAGTACAGGCTTTGAAAGAAGAGTTTCAGCCTGAAAAAATGGAAGTCATCATCTGTGACTATGCGATCAACGGCATACATGACTTAGCCGAAGTAGGATCTGTAGCAGATCTGAAACTGACCGGAGGTGGCGGTACCTCTATCGAACCTGTGATGGACTACTGCAAAAAACATCCACCAACCTGTCTGATTTATTTTACTGATCTGCATTTCCCGCTGCCGGCTGAGACTCCAGATTTTCCTATCATCTGGATCTGTTCGGGGAATCATGAACCATTACCACCAGAATGGGGGACTACAATATATCTGAAACCGAATAGATGAACACACTGACCTTTGCTGATGGATCCAAAAAAACGATAGCCATACTGATAAAAGATGTTGCTCTTAACGAAGCCCAAATTTATGCACATTATGTCCGGCCATTAGAAGAGCTGGGCATAGACCCAAATCGGGTCATTGCATTCGGCTTGCTCTATGAAGGCAAAAAAGTACGAGCCAAGATAGCAAAGGCACATCTGAACAATCTTCAGGAATACCTGAACTTCTATCCGATCGAACAGCTCATCGTTGCTGATAGTACCTACTTTAAAATTATCTCGGGAATATCAAAAGTCAGCAAAGCGTTTGGTGAAAACGTCAGAGGGACATACGCCGATTATGTAAAATATGATCTGGTATATGTCCCTAATTATTTGTCTCTGATATATGATCCCAATAATCAGGGCACCATTACTGCAGGTCTTAAGGCTGTCGCCGAACCAAAAAAGAAAGAGATCATCACCTACGCCAGATATGCCGCCAATGCTCAGCAGGCTGAGAAACTGCTGGACGGTTTAATGAGTTGTCATGCGCTTACGTGTGATATCGAGACCACGGGTTTAGCCCTTGGCTCGGAATTAGTCAGTATCAGTTTTGCCTGGAATGAACATCAGGGAATCGCTATTTATTGTCATAACAAACCTAGTATCCTCCTTGGACTAAAAAGATTCTTTGATCGATTTTCAGGCAAGCTGATATTTCATCGGGCCCTGTTCGATGTCAAGCATCTGATCTGGGTCCTCTACATGTCAAATCCCCAAGACCTGCCAGGAATGCTTATGGGCCTCCGGGTCTTTCGGCATGTAGAGGATTCTCAGTTGCTGACCTATCTGGCTCTGAATTCTACCACAGATGTCACCCTTGGATTGAAGGAGAACAGCTACGAGTTTACAGGTAATTATGCTGTAGATGTGACAAATTGCCTTAACGTACCGCCTGACGAGCTGTTGGTGTATAACCTAAAAGATGCATTGGCCACATGGTATGTCTGGAATAAATATTGGCCAGTATGCGAAAAAGACGATCAGTTAAGGGTTTACGCAGAAATATTCCAGCCATCTATCAGGCCGTTGCTGCAGATGATGCTGATAGGGCTGCCAATCGATCTGGATCGGGTAGCCGAGATTGAGGATTATCTTCGGAAAAAGCAACGGGTTCATGAATATAAGCTGGAATGCGATCCCCGTATTATTGCTTTTAATAAACGGCTTCAGAAAGAAGAGCTGCGAACCAATAATGCATCCTTAAAAAGGAAGTTTAAAGCATTCAGCGATTTCAGACATATCAAATTCAACCCTGATTCCCCCCAGCAGGTAGCCCAGCTTCTGTATGAGAACCTTGAATATAAGGTAACCAGAAAGACTGATACAGGCCAACCATCAACGGGAACCAAGGTGTTACAAAGCTTGCTGGGTAAAGGAAGGCACGATGATTTAATCGACCACCTCATAGAGAGAAAAAAGACGAATAAAATACTGACTTCCTTTATCCCTGCTTTTTATGAATATACCATTGACGGATTTCTTCATGGTGAGCTCAATCTTGGCGGAACTCAGTCAGGCAGGCTGAGTTCGTCAAATCCAAACCTGCAGAATCAACCATCCGGATCGACGTATGGGAAGCTTATTAAGTCGTGCTTTCGTGCCTTGCCTGGATGGTTGTTTTGGGGAATTGATTTTAATGCTTTGGAAGAGCGCATCGGTAGTATATTATCAGGGGATCCAAACAGAATAAAAGTATACACCGATGGTTTTGATGGCCATTGTTTACGGGCCTTTCGTTATTTTGGAAAGTACATGCACGGGATAGATCCCTCTGATCCTGCCAGCATAAACAGCATTGAACAGCTTTTTCCGAAATTCCGGAATAAATCCAAAGCACCAACCTTTGCACTGCAATACGGTGGTACTGCCTATACGTTGACCAAGAATTGCAATCTGCCAACGCATGAAGCTGAAGCAATCGAAAATGCTTATCACGATCTGTATAAAGTATCGGATGCCTTTATGAACGATAACCTGAAATTCGCTCATAAACACGGCTACGTTGAATGTGCATTCGGCTTAAGGCTTCGTACCCCACTTCTGCAGAAAAGCGTCATACAGAGCAGCAATATGCCTTATCAGGCAAAAGCTGAGGGACGTTCAGCCAACAATGCGATTACCCAATCCTGGGGATTGCTGATCAATCGTGCGCTGATTGAAGCTGACCAGATATGGAATGCATCCGAATACCGTGAAAGCATATTGCTGTGCAACACCATTCATGATTCTACCTACGGTCTTGTCCGTAATGACCCTGAAACGGTCAAATTCCTCAATGACACGATAGTTTCTGCCATGGAATGGAATGACCACATAAAGATTAAATCAGCAGAAGTACCAATGGTAGCCAAGCTCGAGCTGGGACACAGCTGGGACAGGATGCTTTCTATAGAAAACAGAATTTCTGCTGATAAAATCGCTAAGATAATCAAAAAACTCTAGGAGATCGTATGGCATTAAAATTTATTAATACGAAGGGCGTATCCCTTTCCATGGCACCATTCCTGGCTCTCGACACTTACGATTACAGTGATGATCCAAATACAATCAGTGTTACTTCGCTGATGAAACCAGCCCGGTCAATCATCCTGGGTATCCAGAATCCTGGTGTGGAAAAAGAAGTTGAACTGATGGAAATGGCGCCTTCAGCCATGGGCTCAGCAATGCATGCCCGGCTTGAAGCTGCCTGGAAAGATCGGGATCTGGTCAATGATATCCTTTCCACCTACGGTTATAAACACCTGCTGGATAAGATCGATATCAACCCGGAGACAACTGATCCAGAAAGAATGGCCATTTACACTGAGCGCCGGTTTAAGCGTAAGCTCAGCAATGGTTATACGCTGACTGGTCAGGCTGATCTTATCGTCAATGGCTACTTGCATGACCTGAAGACCTGTTCGGTCTGGTCAGCAATTTATGATTCCAACGCGGAAGATTATAAGCTGCAGGGAAGCCTGTACCGCTGGCTTTCTGACGGGCTGATTACCGAAGATGTCATCATTATCGAGATGCTCTTTACCGATTGGTCTAAGACTGCTGCGCTGAAGGATACCCAATCCTATCCTCAGACCAGGATCCTGAATAAGGAATATCCACTGATGTCTATGGAAGAAACAGAGGCATACATCATGGATAAACTGGCCACGATTGAAGACTTTATGGATGCAGCTCAGTCTGAGTTACCCCAGTGTACAAAGGAAGAGCTTTGGCAGACTGATCCAAAATACAAATATTTCAAATCTCCGACCAGTAAACGGGCCACTAAGGTTTATACCAACAGCCAGGAAGCGTATGACCGTATGAATTCAGAAGGCTGTGGTCTGGTCAAGGAATTCCCAGGCGAAGTTAAACGCTGCAATTACTGTCCGGTTGTTGATATTTGCGACCAAGCAAAAACAATGGAACAACAAGGACTTTTAAATAGAATCTAAGGAACTGTTATGGCAAAATACCACGACCTTCAAGAAGAGATCGTCAATATCCTGACAATCAAGACACAATCAAAGCAGTATCATTTTTTCAGACTTCTCGTTGCCTATTACTTTACCAAGATGGCATCGACAATGAGAACCAACATTCAGACACGAGACCGTGGTGTTATCCCGGTCAATATGTATGCGCTGAATCTGGCTGTATCCGGTGCTGGCAAAGGTCATAGCACAAATATTATGGAAGAGCTGATCATCGACGGATTTACCGAAGCATTCCTGGAAAATACTCTGCCGACCATCTCTAAGCAGAATCTGCAGGTGCTGGCCAACGACCGTGCCATCCGGGATAATTGCCCGGTGGAAACATGGACCAACCGGCTGCAGAAGGAATATGACTCCCTTGGTGGTTATGCCTGGAATTTCGATTCAGCCACAACACCTGCCGTCAAACAGTTCAGACAGAAACTGCTGCTTTCTTCTGTTGGTTCCATGAACTTTGAAATGGATGAGGCTGGTTCCAATTTCCTAAGCAACATGGAAGTGCTGGCTACATTCCTGGAGCTGTTTGACAAGGGACTGGTCAAGCAGAAATTGACCAAGAATACCGTTGAGAATACCCGTCATGAGGAAGTTAAAGGCTATACGCCTACGAACATGATGCTGTTTGGTACCCCGGTTAAACTGCTCGATGGATCCAAGACAGAAGATGACTTCAAACAGGCTCTCGAGACTGGTTATGCCAGGCGTTTATTCGTTGGCTATTCCAACCAGCCCAAGAAGCTGCTGTTCGATAATGCAGTGGATCTTTACAATGCTGTCACCGACACTTCCCTGGATAGTGCCATAAATCGCATCAGAGCCTATCTGCGTGATCTTGGCTCAATGAGCCATATCAACCCAGTCATGCACATCGATCGTGATGTGACGATCGAATTAATGGCCTACAAGCTGTCCTGTGAGAAAAAGGCTGCTGACTTTGCTGAGCATGAAGAGATCTTCGAGGCAGAAATGTCTCATCGCTATTACAAATGTTTGAAGCTTGCCGGCGCTTATGCATTTATTGACAAGACCAGGCAGATTACCTCTGAGCATATCAAATGCGCTATCCAGATGTGCGAGGATTCCGGAGAGAATTTTAACCGGATGATGTCAAAGGAAGGCCCTTATGTACGTTTGGCCAAATATCTGGCTACCGTGCAACGCCCACAGACGCATGTTGATCTGATGGAGAATCTGGCTTTCTTCAAGGGATCCAAACAGGATAAATCTGAGCTCATTAATTTAGCATCAGCCTGGGGTTGTACCAACAATATCGCCATTCAGAGATATCAGGTTGATAGTGTCGAATTTCTCACCGGAGAAACATTGGCTGTCACTGATCTGAACAGTGTCCAGGTTTCCCACAGTGTAGATATCGCTAATAATTATGTGACGGAAAATCCGCCATTTAATAAAATGCATCATCTCGTCTGTGGGACTGGATACCATTACTGCTCACATGGTTTTGAGAAAGGGCATCGGCATAAGGACCAGGTTCTGCCAGGTTTTAATCTGGCGATTATCGATGTTGACGACGGAACCAAGATAGAAACGGCAATGGCATTGCTGGATAAGTATACCGCACTCTATGCCACCACCAAACGGCATCAGAAAAACCATCACCGTTTCCGGATCATATTTCCGTTGTCACATTATTTAAAATTGTCCATTGAGGATCACACCCGGTTTATGGAGAACCTGTTTAACTGGCTTCCATTCTCGGTGGATACGGCGCCCAAGGATATTGCCCGGAAATGGGAATCATTTCCTGGGATACATCATTATGTCCTCGGTGAGCTGCTGGATGCTACCCGGTTTATCCCAAAAACCCAGAAAGAGTACCAGCAGCAGAAAGACCGAATCAGCCAGAGCAACATGAACCGTTTGGAACGGTGGTTTGCCCAGAATATCGAGATAGGTAACCGCTCGAACATGTTGCTCAGATTCGGTTATGCCCTGCTCGATTCCGGCAAGACTGTCGATGAAGCTGAAGAAGAGCTTTTGGATTTCAATTCCAAACTCACTGCCCCGTTAAACAAAAAAGAAGTGCAGCACACCATTTGCGCTTCGCTGAGATCCAAGAAATAAAGGAGTGATTATGTCAGATATTTTTAAAGAAGATAAGCCTGAGAAGCTGTCTGAAAAAGAGCTTGTTGATAAAGCCAACAGCGAATTCAGCACGGTTAAACAGGCTTATGTAGTTCCGCAAGAAACTTTTCGTCATTTTCCCGAAGAGTTTTCCCCAACCATCGGTAAGCTTGCCGGTGCTCTGGCTATTGCTCAGGGTGCCATGAAGAATATTATCAAAGGCAAACAGGGTTACGGCTATAAATATGCTCCCCTGGATGCCCTCCTTGATATGGCAAGAGATCCACTGGCTAACAATAATTTAGCCATCATTCAAACCCATGAGCTGGTCAAAGGTAAGAACCCGTCGGTTGTTACCCACACCACTCTGGCTCATGAATCCGGGGAATGGATGCGTAGTTCAATAGAGCTGCCTATCGCCAACATGCCCCAGCTCAGTCCTGCCCAGGTCATCGGTGTAAATTGCACTTATGGCCGTCGTTATGCCATCCAGGCCCTGCTTCTCGTAGCTGGCGAAGATGACAGTGATGGTGCTTCACCAATTGAGCTGAAGTAATATAGGATCATGCGGGTGGAGCGTTACCCTGATGCGCAAGGGATGTAAAATAGTTCATTGTTACTGCGGACATCCACCCGTGCAACAGTTCATCCCGTTCTCCAGCGGTGAGTAAGCTTCCATCGGATAAGTAATCAGGGAAAGCCAGGCAGGTCTCGCGTCAGCGGGATCTGCCTTTTCTATTTATGCACCTGCGGTGCTGAACCAAAAAATAAAATGAAAGACTTCTTAATGCAGTTACGTAGAAAATCTGATCTCGAGGCTCAGATCAGGCTAGATGAAGCATTGGGAGAATTATTGCCGGAAAAAGATAAAGAGTCTCGTGCAGAATTATTGACGGCCATCGATAAACTGATCGAATAGAAAGTCACCAATGCAATAGTCACCCTCGCCAACAACCTCCATTAACAGAACCCATCCCGGCAAGGCGCCAGCCGGCGCCGGGATGGGTTCATTTAAAAGAAAAAGCGATATAAAAATTATGAGATATTCTGATGATGAAATGGAAGAAATAGTCTCCTTAGTATTGGCCTTATTGGATCGATTCACAAAAACAGAACGTATGATATTTCAGTCTGCTATAATTTCTGCTATGAGAATAAAATACCAAGAAGGACCATATCCTCCTCGAGCGCGAGTTGAAAAAGAAGTTTTGCGCCTAATACGACGAGCCGAAAAAAGAAAGCGTCAACGAGTCCGTCCGAAGGCTGTCAAGCACCCGTAAAGAAAGTTCTACAAAGAAAAGAAAACCTTTTTCTATCTTTATCTTTATTTATCCTATTACGCCTATACCTCTTACCCTACTACGTAGGGACGAGGTATAGGCTAATTAGTAATAAGGGGTATCATTATACTGTATAGGTGTAATAGGTATAATACTCCCCCCTGGGGTTAAGGGATTATAAAGAGAGAATAACTATACTGTCAAGTATTATTTTATAACCATTAGCTAATCACTAGCTTAATTAAAAGAGAAATAGCTACATATACCTGACAACGTCAGGTATATGTAAAAGAAGACCCGCTTTATTTCCTGCTCATTATCCAACAGTAACCAGTAGTATCGAATAGTGTTTAAAACACCCAGGAAGGGGTCTATTTGCTTCTGTGCTGCACGCTAGTATAAAATACATACTCAGGGTCATCTTGGACCAAACAACGCTTAGAGGGCTAAATGAAGGAATATAAATTATGGGTCTACGTCGAAGAATATGACCCTGATGAAACAGAATGTGAAGATATTGGTGATCCGTCATGCATCGGTATCTTTGAAACCTTGGAAGAAGCAGAGCAATATGTTTCTCACCTGCAGGAGATCCAACAATGAAAACCGGGAATTACCCGATGAAAACCAAGGAAGCTGAAGAACGCTACCTTTGTGAACACTGTAAGGCTGGCTGTGACTGTCCGTATTGCTCATGCAGCTGTTTGGAAAGCCGTACTTGCAGCATGCGCTGTATCAACTGTAATGAACGTGTTTGGTTCGGCGGAGATCTTCATAGGGCTCCGGCTGCATTCATTTGCCCATATTGTGAGTCTGTCCAGAAAAACAGATTCCACAGAGAAATGGAATAATAAACCTAAAACCTAAACAGAGAGAAAAAATGAACACAATCGTTGTAAAAATCAAAGGAACAGCTCCCATGCTTATGCATAGTGATCGCCTGACGGATCCGTTAAGTGATGTAGCAAAAGCGCATAAAAAGCTGACCAGTGATCGTAACCTGAAAAAGACCGATGAAGGACAGCTTATGATCGCCAAGAGTGAATTCCTGGCAAGTCTTTATTTGGATGATACAGGCGTAATATGCCTGCCATCCCTGAATATTCGTAAATCCCTCATTGAAGGTGCTAGATTGTTCAAGGGAGGTAAGCAGATTGAACGTGGAGTTATTTTTCCTGAAATGACGTTCAAATTAAACTATTCGGGACCAAAGGATCCAGAGAAGCTGTGGGAAAATAAAGCCTACGTGGATGGTAGATCCGTTGTTGTAGGACGGGCAAAGATCATTCGATACAGGCCCATATTCCCGGAATGGAATTCAGAGGTCGAAACGATGTTCAATCCTGATCTTATCAACGAAGAAGATTTGCTCCATTACTGGGAACATGCCGGTATGTGTGCAGGACTTGGTGATTTTCGACCATTATTTGGACGATATGAGGTTGAGGTAATTCAGTAGCCATGGATTTTTGGCCAGGCTGGGCTCGGTCAGGCAGGTCTAGGACGGGCTCGGTTCGGTGCGGTAAGGCGAGGATTTACGGCTTGGCGGGGCTGGCCCAGGCACCGCAAGGTACCGCACGGTGAGGCTAGGCGAGGATTTACGGCTTGGCACGGCCCGGCTTGGCACGGCTCGGCAGAGTGCGGTGTGGCCCGGTAGGATATGGCATGGATTTAGGGCATGGTCCGGTGTGGTGGGGCTAGGCGTGGCTGGATTAGGCATGGATTTGTGGTATGGCTATGCCAGGCTTAGCACGGCCTGGCATGGTTCGGCATGGATTTAGGGCTTGGTTCGGCGTGACAAGTCGTTGCGAAGCATAGCAAGGTCCGGCTCGGCCTGGTTTGGCAAGGCGAGGATTTCTGGTCCGGCAGGGCAGTGCTAGGCCCGGCTGGGCATGATAGGGTCCGGTATGGCATGGATAAAAATTTAAAGAAGGAGAATAAAAATGGCACAAGGTCCATTTATAGTAAACCCACAACGACATCCGTTATGGAAACAAGTTGTAATTGACATTACCCAGCAATTTAGCGCAGGGCAGGTGGTAACACATAGCTGGCTAAAAAATCAGCTCAAGATTGTAGAGCCAGCGACTGGAACCAAAAAACAATTCAACAGTTTGCAGATAAAGTACATGTATGAGGTCGACAGGATCCGGGAAGAACTGTTACATATCCATCAAATTTACCTGCACAGCGAATACCAAGTAGGATATCGTTTGCTGCAACCCAGTGAACAAACCAGAGTTGTCTGGACAAAGATGGTTAAAAGCCTGCGAAAAGCACTAAAACAAGCTCATGAAGGGCTTATCAATGTCCGACATAACAATCTGACCACTACAGAGCAGAAAGAGAATTCTGATAAACTGGCCGTTCTATCACAGATCGAGACCGGAGCCAAAAAGAGGATTCGCAATGCACCCTGAAGTGTTCTGTCAGTCTGAGCAAAAGAACCGATACTCTTCAAAGCAACTTGCGCAACAGATACTGGATAAGCTGTTGAAAAAGAAGAATCGACAAGAAAAGGGAATGTATAAATGCCATGCCTGTGATGGATGGCATTTAACTTCCTGCGGTTAACGAGCAAATTACGAGAGTGAGTGATGGGTGACCGCATTGAGATTGAAGACCATAGAGAGGTGTGGATTCCTTGTCTGTGCCTCTGCGTAAACTGTAGTCATAGATGGACTGCTGTTGTACATGAAAGCAGAATGGAAAAGCTAGAATGTGGAGACTGCGGTGAGATGAAAGGTGCAGTTATAGAAGAATATCCAGTGGAGGTGGGTGATGGATAAGTGTGAAAAGTGTGGGTTCTTAGAGTGTAGATGTCTTGACCACGTAGCTCAGAACTATGTACCTAAGTCAGAACTCCGCAAGCTGGTGGAGAAGTGGCGCAATGAATCAACCGGATCTACCTACAAGGTGCAAACAGGTTATTGTGCCGATGAGCTAGAAAAACTACTAGGGGGTGAGTGATGCCGAAAAAATATATCCTCACCAAACAGCCTACCATACACCTCTGTATCGACTGCAAACGGCAGATGCATAAAACCCTGAAAAAGCAAGAACGCTGCATCACCTGCCACAATAAGTTCATCGACCAGAGGAAAAGCATTGCTCAAATAGATGAAGAATACAACGCACTGCTGAGAAGGCATCGTCAGCTTGACGACTGCTGAGACTAACATAAGCCTAAAGTTTGTTAGGCTATATATGTATAAAAAATTTGGAGAGCCAGAACTATGAGAGCAACCGCCAAACCATTGCTGATCTCCCTGCTTAAGGGAGCCAATAAAAGTGAAAATAGAGATCGATTAAGAACTGAATTTATCCAAAAATTAACAGTCCAGGAATTGCA
>DATKUV010000188.1:0-2096 GCA_035530415.1 Candidatus Nanoarchaeia archaeon
GCTGCAGCACATACCAGGGGACCTCCGCCGAACGTGGCTGCATGATCTCCTTTTTGCATCTTTGATGCAATTTCTTCTATTGCAAGCATAGCTCCCATAGGCAAACCACCTGCTAAAGCTTTGGCCAAAGTCATAATGTCAGGTTTAACACCCGAATGTTCCCAACCGAACCAGCGACCTGTCCTGCCAAATCCTGTCTGGACCTCATCAAATATTAAAAGGGTGTTGTTATCATCACAGATATCCCGGACCCCTTTCAGGTATTCATTATCAGGAATTCGGATCCCGCCTTCACCCTGGATTGGTTCAAGAAGAACTGCGGCGGTATTTTGTGATATTGTCTCCTTTAATGATTCAATATCATTAAAAGGAATAAAATCCACATTTTTAATCAGGGGTTCAAAGGGGGTGCGATATTGCGATTTATGGGTCACGCTCAATGAACCCATGGTCCTGCCATGGAAACTGTGTTCAGCTGCAATAAAATCTGTACGGGCGGTGGCACGTCTTGCCAGTTTCAATGCTCCTTCTATGCTTTCGGTACCTGAATTGCAGAAGAATACCCGGTCCATTCCGGTCCTGGGCACCAGTTGAGCTGCAAGGTCTGATTGCTGCTTGTTATAATACAAATTTGATACATGTATCAATTCAGATGCCTGTTTACTAACTGCTTCAGCAATAGCAGGATGGCAATGACCGATGTTATTAACCGCAATTCCAGCTACACAATCAATGTATTCTTTTCCATTACTATCCCATACTACGGCCCCTTTTCCTTTTACTAAAGCAATAGGCTGCCGTGTATAATTTTGAAAAACAAATTTTGAATCGTTTTCAACAATATTTTGGTATTGATCAGTCATGTAATTCGTATACCAGTTTTCTGTTTTAAGTGATAAAATCTTTGATAGAACATTTGGAACAAATGTTCGATAGAATTTAAATGATTAAATCTCCAATCGCACTTTTCGCAGGTATATCCAAATTTTTAACATTTTTCATGATGCCGGTTTTGAATATACAGCACATATTATATTTATACTGTACATATATATGGACATAGTAAGATGACAATATTCACCCACTCAATGTTGGTGAGATCCTGTTTTAGTATACAATTTGCAAACTTCGGTAGAAAATTGACATACATAATTCTAAATCATTTTCACGCATATTTTGAAAACCGCAATTAACCGACATGATTAAATGTTTAACTAAAAGTTTAACTTTTGAGATTTCCTTGCGGAAAGTGCGTCCAATATGAGATTTTTGTAAAAAATATGTAAGATGAAGGAATGTTAAAGCACTAATATCAGACACAGATTTCAAGGATTTACACAGATTTTTTGTCGCATCTGTAACTAACATATTCATTGGAATAATTTGATTTTAGAACTGTGCTAGATGAATGGTTATAAAAATAATATGAAAACAATGATTAAACCCAATTTTTCACTCTGTCTGCTGCCTTTTTCAATTCTGTCAAAATCAGGCCCAGGAAGCCTTCGTTGCTTGCCAGTACTACAATCAATGCATTCGGGCCGGCTGAATAGGTTATAAGATTATGTCTTTCAGTCTCGACCACGATCAATTTTGGTATTTCCTTACTAAGTCTTTTGGTAGTAGATTCTGCGGACATATGAAGAGTTGCAGTCAATGCGGCAAATGCTTCAATGTCAGAACCCTGTGTTGCTTTCGATACCATTAGCAAGCCCTGGCGGGATATGTTCGCGGATAATTTTATATCACTGACGGTTTCCAGATCAGTTAATACAGCTTCCAGATCATCTTTTAGTGTCACGAACTTAATCAAAAAAAATCACGCGAACATATTCCCTGAGACATTGCTTGATGAATCTTTTTCACCCACAACTTTTTTTATGGCATTTATGAGGTCGTCAACTTCAACACAATCTTTTTCATTGCGTATGGCAAACATCCCTGCTTCAGTGGCAATGGCTTTTAATCCGGAACCACTTGTACCTTCTGTAAGTTTTGCCAGATAATTGAAGTCCACATCCTTCGAGAGGTTCATGTTTCTGGTATGTATCTTTAAGATTTGAACCCTGGCCTCATTGTTTGGGGGAGTTACTTCG
>DATKUV010000189.1:0-3743 GCA_035530415.1 Candidatus Nanoarchaeia archaeon
AAGATACTGGCAGAAGAAGGGCGCATCGATCCCGATGAGCGCACAGTGGTCTATGTTACAGGTAACGGCTTAAAAGCCCAGGATACCCTGATCAAACACACCAGAATACCACAAGCCATCAAACCTACCTTTGGTGAGTTCGAGAAACAATATGCACAATTAGTATTAACGTAAATGATTATAGTAATAAAAAATTGAGGTGTAAGATAAAATGGTAAAAGTACGATTCTCATCGGCATTGAACAGCGTCACAGGTACCCGGGAAACCATACTGGATCTGGGAGATACCACTGTAAAGGGCGTATTCGATGAACTTAATAGTAAATTCGGTGCCGAATTTGAGAAAAGGATCTTTGAGAACGGTGAAGTACGCAGGTTCGTGAACGTCTACGTAAACGGCGAGGATATCAGGCACGAGTCCGGTCTGGAAACTGCTGTCACAGACAGTGACGAGATATCCATACTGCCCGCAGTTAGCGGAGGATAAAAAGCTTAAGTATGATAAAGATATCATAAAACGTGGAACAGTGGGAATGTGACTATAAAGGCTGCTGTGCCATTTGCTACCTTTCGAGATATCAGGCGTGGTGCAGTCAGATGAGCCAATCCTGCATTTAAAACCCATCGATGAATGTCCAGGATATGGTCAGGGTCCAAATCTTGATGCGGATTTCATTTGGCAGGTTGAACGTGATGCTACATTATACCTGCATGAGAACCAGAAACGCTGCAGAGAGTTCAGGGACAGTAAAAAAGACCTAGATTCCCTGCTGGAGTGCGGGACAATTCATAATTGGTCATTCATATTGATCTGAAAATAACTAGACCGTTACATTACATATTGGTACGATGAAATTAAACGCAGATACACCATAAAAAATCTGCGTTCATTTGCGTTTATCTGCGGTTTTATCTTATCCACCAAAACGAATTGTAACGGTTTCAAAATAACAAAACAATCCCAAACGAGGTAAAAACATGACGAAATTGCTATTAGTATTGAGCAAGGACCCGTTCACCACCGAGATACCGGACCTGGTGATCGATATTGCAAATGAGGCAAAGACCAAAGGAGCTGACGTATCCCTGTATTTGATAGAGGACGGGGTCACAGCTGCCAGAAATCACGAGTACGGTCATAAACTGGCCGCTATCCAGCATCGTGGCGTCAAGGTGTTCGCAGACGAAAAGAGTGTGCTGTCCAGAGGGCTCTCTGACAAGCTCATAAACGGTGTTGAGATCAAAGAGATCGGGACCCTGCTGGATTTCATTGTAGATGATTACAACAGGACAGCCTGGTTCTAGAGGTGAAAAAATGACAGAAGGAAAACAACTTACTATAGTATCTGTACGGGGCCCATACGGCGACGAGGCACCATTCACACTGCTAAGACTTGCCCATGCGGCAAAAGAAAAAGGCCTAACATTGAACTTCTTTAACTACCTGGATTCCACAGTAATAGGGAATAAAGGTCAGGTACCAAAAGAGTATCCCGCAGTGGAAAAGTTATTTGCTGATGTATTAAAGAAAGGATTAAAAAAGCCAAAGGCAGATGCCATTGCTTGCATCAAATGCACTGATAGTCGCGGTGTGACCGATACCCAGACTGAAGGTGTGGTCATAGGCGGGCTCTATGATCTTGCCGAATGGATAGCTGAGTCTGATAAGACAATTCTGTTAGGGTGATCCGGATGAGCAAGAAAGTAAATATTATTGTTACACAGCCTCCATATGGCAAAGAAGAAGTGTTCGGGGCCATTCCCCTGGCAGCTACCCAGTCAGCTGCAGACAATGAAGCCAGCATCACGCTTGTCAGCGGTGCAGTTCATGTAGTGGTCAAAGGCCAGCAGACAGGTTATGGCGACGATACAACATGGGGCAAGCACGTCCCGTCTGTGGAGAACGAGATTAAGAATAATCTGGAACTTTTTGATTTCTATGTCCTGGATAGGGACCTTGATGTCAGGGGTATCACTGATCCAGAGATCATTGAAGGTATCAAAAAGACTACTATCAGTGAGCTGACCGACAGGATACTGGAAAGTGATGTTACATTAGTACTGTAATAGGTGAGTATTGTGACAGATATTGTAGCCGATTTCGAGTTGGATGTAAGGGGTGATTGTTGCCCCTATCCACTTGTCAGGACAAAAAAACGGGTAGATAGCCTGGAACCTGGTGAAATACTTAAGGTGGTCGCTGATGATCCGGTGGCACCCCAGAATATTGACCAGTGGTCAAAAAAGAGCGGAAATAAACTGCTTGCAGTCGAGCAGCAGGACGGAGAATATATTATCTTCGTTGAAAAGACATAACTCTTTTAATATAACAGGGCAGTATGATGACTATGAAATTAGGAATACTCCTGACCACACCACCATCTCATCAGAATACGCACAGCGTTATTGAGATCAGCAAGGCATCCAGGCAGAAAGGCCATGAAGTGGGTATTTTCATGATGGCAGATGGGGTGTATAATATTTTGCACCAGCCACTGCTGGATCTGGAAAAAGATGGAATTTCCCTTTCATTGTGTGCTCATAACGCCTCCCAGCGGGGGCTTGAAAGGGTTGAAACTGTGCTGTGGGGCAGCCAGTATGACCTGGCTGTACTTGCTAATGATAGTGACAGGTTCCTGACGTTTTAGGTGATTGAAATGAAAAAGAATATTGCAGTGATTATAAGACATGCGCCATTCAGGACGATCAGGAACAAGGAAAGCCTCAGGATGTGCGTGGGTGCGACACTGAAGGATAATGAGGTTACTGTAATATTCTTAGGACCTGGAGTGGTTAGTGCAGGGAAGATCCAGCCAGCTGCCATTGATGCACCTGAGCTTGAACCGGAATTTGAAGCATTTGGTATGATGAACATCAGGAGGCTGGCAGACCGGGATTCCATCAAAAAATACAATACTGATCTACGGGATGGCATTGAGACCGTTGATAAAAATGAGATCGCAAGGATACTGGCCGAAAGTGATGTGGTGATATCATGGTAGGAATTCTACATATCATCAAACGTCATGGCGATGATATTGCGCTTGACATCATTCGAGAGCAGCTTAAATTCGGGAGTGTATCGGTACTTCTTATGCAGGACGGGGTGCTTGATTGCGATAAGTTGGGTCTGGATATAACTACGTATGCTTCAAAATCAGACGTGGTTGCAAGGGGGATTAAGACCTGGATAGAATTGCTTGATTATGATGGGATCGTGGATCTGATATTTAATTCTGAAAAAGTAATTTGCTGGTAGGAATCAGATTCTGGTTTAATAATAACAAATAACGGATAATTCCGCATTTTTTGTATATATAGCATGTATTTATATGTATTATAAATTTTTAAAAATTTATAAACTATAAAAACTAAAAAATAACTAAATTAAACTATAAAAACACAAATAAACCCTAATAAACTCTAAGTATGTATATATTGATGTTGTGCATGTAGTTTTTGGGTGAAAATTAAATGAAATTTGTAATTTTATTGCTTTTTATAGCAATGTTGGTGTTACCTGTCAATGCCTCAAGTCCTGAAATAACTTCGTGATACAACAATAAGACTGGTAATAACGACCTGAATATAACGATCAACAACAGTGAGACCATCAAATTCAATGCAGTTGCCAACCAGAGCATAGATACCTGGAACTGGTCGATTGATGCTGATGTTGAAGACAACAATTATGACAACTTCACTACTTCCTGGGACACAACCGGAATAAGAAACGTGAGCGT
>DATKUV010000190.1:0-2832 GCA_035530415.1 Candidatus Nanoarchaeia archaeon
CGTGTGCAACAGGCGTTTAAGGATCGTAAGATATTGGATATGTGGCAGGAAAGGTTCTCAAAGGACCTGATCCACATAAAGATACTACTCCCTACAGAAGAGACCGAAGAGGTACTTGACCTGCTGGAAAAACATATTTCCATGGTGGATGGGTACCGGATACTGCTACTTCATGTGGAAGCATCCCTGCCCAGGCCCGAACCACCCAAGAAGGAGATAACCAAGGAATCTCAACCAGAACAAAAAACAAATTCAAAAAAATCCAGGATAAGCCGCGAAGAACTGTATGTTGATATTGATGCTAGCATCAAGCTATCAAAGATCTTTATCATCCTGGCACTGCTCTCTTCCGTGGTTGCGGCTGTTGGTATATTGCAGGACAACGTGGCAGTCATCATAGGTGCCATGGTCATAGCACCCCTCCTTGGTCCCAACCTGGCTCTGTCCCTTGCCACTACCCTGGGTGATATCGATCTAGCTCGCCGTGCCATGAAAGCAAATGCTGCCGGAATTCTTGCTGTCCTTTCTTTTGCTGCCCTTATAGGCTATCTGTTTAAATTCGATCCTGCCATCCCTCAGATCATATCCAGGTCAAAGGTAGGTTTGGGAGATATTATTCTGGCTCTGGCCGCAGGGAGCGCAGCCACGTTATCAATGACCACCGGCGTGTCCAGTGCCCTTATTGGCGTGATGGTGGCGGTGGCTTTGCTGCCTCCCCTGGTTGTATTGGGAATGCTCCTGGGTTCAGGGAACTGGGTATTGGCAACTGGAGCCGGCATGCTGGTGCTTGTAAATTTGATCTGCATTAACCTGGCAGGGGTTATGACCTTCTGGATCCAGGGAATTCAGCCCAGAAAGTTATGGGAAGCTGGCAGGGCCACAAAAGCGACAAAGGTTGCCATGATGCTATGGACATTACTGCTAATTGCACTGGTATTAATCCTCTTTTCTCAAAGAGTTTAAACAACTTACCATCTTCTAATCCTGTCGATCATCATCTCGATCCAGGATTCGGCATGCTGTTCAGGTTGTTTAATAATTAACACACTGCACTTTGATTTTTTTATGATCTTATCCGGGAGAGAACCAAATAGAACATCATGCATGATCCACTCAGTTGATGGACCCATTATTATGAGATCATAATTCTTTGATTTCTTTAAAATGGCCTCTCCAATCGACTTTGCTACTTTTATCTGGCAGTCAATCTCTTTTTTTAATAAAACCGTAGTTTTTTCCTGCATTGCTTTTGCCATTTCAAATGCAGATTCATCCTTCACCACAGTATATAATGTCATTTCGGCATTGAAGAAATCAACAAGCCTATCAGCTATTATGGTGCGATATTCATGATCCCCAAGACCCACAGGCACAAGGATTCTCTTAACATCCTTATATTCCCTGGAGAAGAATATTCCCACATCACAATCTGCATTTCTCATCACTATCTGGGGAATACTCTGTTTGATCTTGCCCCTGAATATATTCTCTGTACCTCCCAAGAGGATAATATTACTTTTTCCTGTTCTTGCCACGTCCAGGATAGCTTCCGGAACGTCATGTGACACTACCGTCTTCTTTACTACAGACACACCGAGCTTTTCCCCGGTAGATACTGCTTTCTCGAAAATGGGCTCCGAGCTCTCAATAAATTGACTTCCCGTTTCAAGGAAGGTCTGGTGGGGGACATTGATGATGTATAAGGCCACCACCTCGCTGTCCCGGGCTTTGGCCAGCCCTGCTCCCATTGTGATTAGCGGTTCCACGTTCTTCAAATTGGACATGGCAACCACTACGCGATACTCGCCAGGGGAGACCTGACGGGCTATCTTCCCCTTTTCGATCTTTTCTTTTTTCACTGAATAGCCGAAATATACCACAAAACCTATAGAGATCCATATTATTATAGCATACCAGCCAGTAGGACTGTAATTGAACATGTACAGCGCCAAAAATAGCTGGGTGATTATACCAAGAATTGGGATGATCGGAAAAAACGGGATCTTGTAGCCATATTCCAATTCGGTTCCATATTTTTTGCGTATCACGATCACTGCCAGGTTGACCTGCAGGAACAAAAGCAGGAACATTACAGCAGAAGCACTGGCAACATCCTCAATGGGAAGGCTTAGAGCCATTACAATGATCAGCGCTCCCGTGATGAACAGGGCCATGTAGGGCGTGCGTTTCACAGGATGGATCTTTTTGAAGATGCCGGGCAGGTTGTGGTCCCGCCCCATAGCAAAGGAGACCCTGGTGGATGAAAAGGTAGTGGCGTTTAGGGCCGACATGGTCGAAACCAATCCTCCCACCAGCAACAAGAATGTCCCAAAAGGCATGAACTGGCGGGCTGCTTCCACCAGGCCCAGTTCCTGGTACTGGCCAAGGTACTGCCAGGTAGGAATATCAGTATCCATGGCACCCAATGCTACGAACGCAACAAGCAGGTAGATGGGAATGACCACTATGAGGGAAATAAAAATAGCTTTGGGCAGGTTCTTCTTCGGGTCCTTGATCTCTTCTGCGGTCTGGGCAATGACCTCGTAACCTTCAAAAGCGATGAACGTGAGACCCATAGCAGCGAACACCCCGCCGAACCCATTTGGCAAAAACGGATCGAAATTTGCATAGAATTCGGGGCGGTGGTACATGGTGAACAGGCCTGAAACAATAAATATACCCAGAATAGCAATCTTGATAATACCTATGATATTGGCTATGGCTCCTGTTTCAGAAGCACCCATATAGTTGATATAGATAAATATCAACGCAATAATTACAGCCAGGAATTTTATTAGGTTTCCTTCGGAAAGTCCAAAAATTGAAATATTA
>DATKUV010000191.1:0-12342 GCA_035530415.1 Candidatus Nanoarchaeia archaeon
GTATGTAATTGTAGTTTATTTATGCTAAAGTTGAGGGCATTTGTATCATTATTTTTTATTGAGAGATGGTATATGACATAATTTTTTTCAACCAGATCAAATGTATGTGTTGTAATATTTTCGTAAATCGCATCATTATCCCTCAGATATACAAAATAATATGAGGTTATATTGATGTCAAATTCACCCTGCATCAATTCGGGCTGGGATATTTCATGCACTGATGCACTTGAATAATTATCAAAGGATGGGGGGATTGATATTGAAGGTGATGCTGAAGTTTCCTTTAAAGTTTCATTCATTGATGATTGTGAAATGTTTGATGTTTTAGAATTCGTTTTTTCTCCATCAATACAGCCAGAAATAAGAATAATTCCTACAACTAATAAACAGATTACCGATAATTTCTTCATTAATACTCCCTTTTCCCATATAATTGCTTAATTCAGGCATTCGTTTCTAAGAATAATTCTTACAATCATTCTACAATTACACAAACGTTTCGATTATTAGTCACACTTGACAAATATTATATTTCATAAATACTTTCCATTGATGTTACTCGGTCCCATAAAGTAAGTGCACCTATTTAAGATTTAAAAAATGTTTTTTGAATTCCCAACGAGTCAACCGAGCATAAATCCCCATCTTGAAGCCATAGTGTGCCGTACAAATGTCTCCACAATCTCCTGCCGCCCCCTCTCGCTATCACTTCACCCGGGTGCCAACCCCAGTCTGCTTTCACCTGATTTGCAGATACTTACTCTTCATGATGTGGAATCCATAAAGAAGATTGTCTAACGGATCAGAATATATTCAAATTGTTATAGATACACGAGATTTACAATTACATTTGACTATAAATCGAAAGGTATAAATAGATTTATTGCTGTATGTACATTTATATTTAATATTGGAATTTAAAGATGGGTGGCAAACTATGGGATTAGCAAAGGAAACTATTTGGTTCACAACAAAAACTCTATCATTCGCGGTATTGGTTCTCCTTATATTATTTACCGTTGTCACAATGACTGGCAGTGCCCTGCCTGATAATGAGGGGTCAGGACAATTAAACTCAGAGTCCCCAGCCGTGTATGTGTTAGATGCAGGCCATCATCACCTGGGCGATGGGGTAAAACCTGAATTGACTCCTACCGATGCAGCAGGTATATTTTACACGAAAATATTTGTTCTGGACAGGATTGATGGTGACATCGCCGGAATTACGCTGACCACAAAAAGTGTTGTTCCCACCGATACTGCCGGTATCGGACTGTTCTATGATTATGTGTATGTGAATGGAAATAATGTGGGAAAGCTGAATGATTATATCGAACCCAAAGAGCAGGATAATCTACCTAGAAGTGTGACCATCTTTTTTAGCACAAAACTGCTATATTCTGGTAAAAATAACATTTCCATTTCATCCGGATGCAATGCTGATTGCTCAGATCATGATGACTTTGAATTCTATGATCTCAGGTTGGAAATCATTCCTGAAAGTAAGTATCAATATAGTGAGAATTTGCGTCCTCCTTTAAGTAAAATCTGGTCATCTTCCATCGGAGGATATAGAAACACACCCCTGCCTGTGGTATCGCAATCAGGCGAAGTAATCATTTACACATCATCTCAAGCCAACCCGGACACACCAGTGGGAAAGCAAACGATCAATGCCATAGATGCACGAAATGGCGAACTTGTCTGGAGCCATGAAACTGGTGGGTCATGGGAACTCCATGATCATGTTGTATATGCTGAAGGTCTGGTATTTGCATCGGATTCTGAGAATATCTATGCCTTCGGGGACGATGTATTAGAATGGAAATTCAACCTCAAACCGTACCTGGGTGAATATATCTCACTATCCGAAGTGTATCCGGTAGTGTATAACAACACCGTTTACACCATATTCAACGCCGGAAAGGTTCTTGCCATAGATGCTAAAACCGGTGAGCTGAAGTGGAACTATTCATTCGGGCCCGGGCAAGAACTTCAGGATGAAGAATACTGGATCTGTTCTGATTCAACCATTCCGGCTGCAAGTAAGGGTATTATTGTATTCATGAGTCTGGAAGCTCCATTTGAACAGGTTATTCAGTATCACCTTGAGAATGGTCAAAGGGTTCCTATTGAACCCCAGACGGAAAGTCCAAATGCACCCACACCTGACAAAATGGCATTTACCCGGGTATTTGCTCTCAATGCATCAAACGGTGAGAAAATCTGGAACTATTCCATGAATAGCATTTCCGGCTTTAATGGAAAAACCCCTTTCATTTACAATGACCTGGTGTATTTCGGACTTGGAGATAAAATTGTTTCACGAACCCTTGGTACTGGCAGAACCATTTGGAGTGCAGATGTTTCAAGGCCGCATATTTATGCTGTTAGTGAAGGAAAAATATTTGCATCTGCCGGATCCGATGTGGTAGCACTGGATGCATATGATGGTTCTTCAATATGGAAAAGTCAGGGCATTTCAGGACCATTATCTGTTTACAGCGGTCTGGTCTATGTGGGGATCTCTGGAAATGAAAACCTGCTTGTGTTAGATGGGAATACGGGTGAACAGGTATGGAAGGGAGGCAAGACATTCGGACAGGAGGTATCCCAACCTGTGCTGTCCCACGGCAAATTGTACATGAGTGCTTCTGATGGCACGTTATACGCTTTTGAGCAGGGTGAGCCGGGTATTCAGGATACCCTTGCTTCATTGGTGAGCAATCTTCCATTGTTTACATTTGCTGCCATGCTTGTATTACTGATAGTGTTCATGCGAAAAATAGAGAATAAATCCCTTGTTCTGGGTTCATGGCTGCTGGCTCTGGGAGTAGTGCTGTTATTATCAAATATAATAATGCTTGAATCTATACCCGAAGCCAGATGGAGTGCCGGATTTTTTATGTATATTATCCTGCCTCCAATTTTTATTTTCGGCATTTTGCTTCTTGCTTATGGGATGTGGCAAAAAAGGAAGATGAATTGATGGGATTGATGATTAAGGTATGATAAAGACAGGAAAGTCGGCTATGAATCAATTCGAAGCTCAGATAAATGTTCAATAAGTTTGCATTACAAAATTAAAATACTTAACCAAAAGGAGGAATAAACAATGAATAGCACAACAAACAAAGAGAAATGGTGGATATATCTTATATTTTTATTTGTAGGCATTATATCATTATTTACCGGTTTTTTTATCGGTAATGAATTATTGGATGGAGGACTATTCGCAATGTTACTTCCGTTGCCGATTTGTTCGTATTTGTTATACCTTTCCATTAAATATTATGGCATCGAAAAGTACCCTTCTATTTTTGTATTTGTGGCACTCGCTGCATCCATTCTCATTTTCTTAATTGGTTTATTTGGAGGGTTACTTGTACCAGTTGAGTATTTTGGATCTTTTGGGCCTTTCTTTTTACTTTTAATTCTATTTGCCATAGGATCTATTATTTTTAAAAATGATCGTCATAAAAGATTTGCACTAACAGCATTTACAATCTCATTTGCAGCAATATTCCTTATCTTTGGTGCCATTCTTGCACTGGGTGCGTACAATCACGAAATGGGAAAGGGGATTCATATCCAGAAGATTAACGCAATTGATGAGAACACCCCTTATATGGAAATCCATGAACAAGAACTGGAAGCCTTCCCCGGATTTAAAGATGTACTGAATCAGTGCAAGGAATTTGGAGAGTGCAATCATCCTCTTCTTCCTGATGAATGGAGAGGTGTACGTGAATTTCTTGATGAGAAAAATCATAGACAAAGATATTTGTTCACCATTTCTTCTGGAATTGAAAACAAACTGCCTAGTACTGTTTATGATTATGATATGAGTCCGATACAATCCAAAAATATTCCAGGGGACTTGAAGCTCATATTTGAATCCAACAATATTTCCCTTCCAGAAATTTCCTCGATTGGCTATAACGATTACAACCAGAACTGGCGGATACATGAACGGTCGTTTTTGTTCGTCATCGATAATCCGGAGTTGATCAACAAATTGAAAACCATGAAGGTTTACGATAGGGATGGTAATCTGGAAGAGGTGGATCTGATAACAATACCTGAATTAAATAATGCCTTCGAATCAAATGGCTTTTCCATCTGTGAACAATACTGGATGCACAGGTTTGCAGAGAATTGGTACATTATTCCAGATACTGGGGACGAAGAGGACTTTTACATCTGGGAAGAGGATGGTAACCTAAATGTATACACTAATGAAAATATAACCTATGAGATCTGGAAAGAAGATGGTAACCTGAATGTATACAAGAGGGACGATTATGATAATCCTAAAATTTTTAACATAGAAGATGACTACTATACTTTTTCATTTTCGCAGGCTTAGCGAATAATATATAAAAGTATTATTTTCCAGCTTTTATGCAAAATGCCCCGGATTTGAACATGGCGAAATCCGGGGGCTTTGACTTCAAAGAAGAGGCATTGTTATTCAAGAGGCAGGATAAAACTGAATTTATTCGGGAGTGGTGTGGCTGGGACTGCTTGTGTTTATGACCTTGCCTGTAATTTTTGTTGCCGGCATTTTGCTTCTTGCTTATGGGATGTGGCAAAAAAGGAAGATGAAAAGATCAGATGATAATTGAGAGGATTACAAATATTAACCAAAAAATAATGAAAATATTCATAAATGGATCGTACTTGTTGGCTTTTGGAGCGAGAAGCGGATGTATTGAAAATGCAAATAGTGCTTCTTACAGGTCTTATTCCCTGAATATTGGAAAAATCGACTTTGAAGAAAATGCGGGAGTAAATTGTAACCTGTCGATTAACAAAATATCATATAATTGAAAATTAACCATTACCATGAGAGGGATTAGAATGACGAAACAAGAAGAAGAAGACAAAAAAATAGCCGGACGGGGGAGCCAGATGTTTCAGGGAGAGTGGATATATGCATCCATTTTAATAGGTATTATATCTCTGGGAGTAAACATAATCATATATTTATCAGGATTAGGTAATAGTTTTTATGAAATTATCCCACTTCCTTTTCTTTCATTTTTTATCATAATCATTCTATCTGTATCTTATATTAATCTGAGAAAGATGCCTGTAGTCTCTCTTTTAAAAGTATCGGTCGTAGCTATTGCTGTATTAGTTATTATTGTAGTTGGCCTTTTTGCCCTGTATTGGCTGCCCAGGTTTTCCAGCGAACCCACTTTATGGCTCACTAAATTAGACTATGAACCAGAATATTATGTGGAAATAACACCGGAAGAACTGGAAGATTTTCCCACACTACAAGGCTTGAATAATAAGAGTATATACGGGCACAACACCGTAGAGACCACCAAAGATGAAACAAACAGGATAATAGACCTGCTAACGCAAAAAAAGCTTGAGCAGGATTATCCATTTGAAATGTGGGTCAGTACAAATGCATGGGGGATGGATGAAATCCCAGCCCCGACCCTTCCTGCTTATATTGAAATAACTGCTGAGGAACTGGAACTATTCCCCTCCTTTAAAATGGCTGTAGTTGAACCCGACACGTGGCATGGAATTTCTTCAGACGAATGGGATAGTTTCCTTGAATTCACACAGGGATATCATGACCAGAATGGTATATGGGTCAAATTCGGGAATCAATTATATCAAACAAGTAATACGGAAAACATCAGGTCACATATCAAAAAGAGTGAGTCATATATCAAGGTAGAGGGGGACTATTATACATTCTGTGTCGGTCTTGTGGGTTGAGAGGCTGGGAGGCGTGGGTATGGGGATCAAGCTTGACGGTAAAGAGGAAATCCCGGAAGAAGAATATCGTCGGATTTTCAAAGATATGTTTGTTAATCTTGGATTGCCAGCTGAGAAGGTAGATGAATTTGAATTTCTGGATTTGTGGTAATTTTGAGAGAATCAAGGAGGTTAGAAGAATGAACAACTCAACAAAACAAAATAAATGGTGGATATATTTGATATTTTTCTCAATTGGAATAGTATCTTTTATTATTTCCGTTGTATTAGGGAATTTTTTTTCCCTTCCTTTGTTTATTTACACAATTTTTGAA
Source organism: Candidatus Nanoarchaeia archaeon (assembly GCA_035530415.1). GTDB lineage: Archaea > Halobacteriota > Methanosarcinia > Methanosarcinales > Methanocomedenaceae > Kmv04. Next base: position 6,063 of record DATKUV010000191.1, read on the forward strand.
TTTCATAGCATAGGAGAGGGATTCGGTTTCAGTTTATACCCCCTGTCAATGTTCGCCATAAGCGGGATTGTCGGGTTGTTTTTCGCGATTACCAAAACCCCACAAAATGATAAAAAGGAGATGAAATACTTATGATCGACATTTTCAGCCTTCTACTGATATTTGCAGTTATTGGAATTATAGGCGGAGCCATCTGGATATGGAAGTATAAAAATTGGTCTAATATAAAAAAAGCGGTTCTAACCATAATACTCGCAGCAGGTTTATTAACTGCTGTGTACGCATCAATTGGATTGTTCCTTATGCCCTCAGGTCAAGCCGAATATTCCACATCCGGGAGCAATCTTGGTGAAATTGATTATGATAAAATAATCTCCAATGCAAAAAAATCCGGATATATAGTTCACATCAATACAAAAAATACAATTGGGATGCACCCCCCAAATATTAAGGAGTTAGATGAGCGGCTTGGTGACGATTATCGAATTGTTTGGGTGTACTTTGATTTTACAGAAGATTCGGGATTTGAGGCGACTTTACCAAAGAAACAGGATGATGAAACAAAAATACGCTTTTTCAACATAAGTGAAAGTCGTTATGACCGTGGTTTCCTTGCACCATTTGAATTAAAAGATCTTCCAAGCGATGAATGGATCATTGAACGGTTTAAATTGATGTTTGGTTTCGATGAACAAAAAGCACAGCACTATCTAACACAACTCAAAGACTCTATCAACCGTGATCAAGAACCTGAAATCTTGATAAAAGAGACGCCTGACCTCTTGGCAGTCTATAATAATTTTAAAGAAACAAGCAGCAACTTCACGTTATCTCTTACTCTTGGAGCGGGAACGTGTAAGGAAACCTTCCATAAGGGGAATGAAACGATTGGCACCATACCTTACACAATCCCGAATGCAAGGATAACCCTTCAGGATAACGGGCATGAGTATTCTATCAAAATCGACAGTCTGGGCGGCGTGGCTCCATATATCATACTAAGCGACAAAGAGCAGAAGATCCCGGAAGAGGAATATCGTCGGATTTTCGAGGATATGTTTACTGATCTTGGATTGCCGGCTGAAAAGGTGGATGAATTTGAATTTGGTCGCCAACAATTTTAGAGAATATCGCTCTTATAAGTTATGTTCAAAATGTGTATGAATTGGAAGGAATCGGGGAGATTAAAAGAATGAATGATACAACTAAAAATAAGAAAGCAATATTGATCTTTGCAGTCATGCTGAGTGTCCTGGTACTTACAGGTACAGGATATGCAAGGGCTTCTCCACCTGCTGAGGAATGGAACCGGACCTATGAAATGAGTGACATAAACAGTGTTGAGAGTTTCCAGCAGACAGCAGACTCTGGCTACATACTTACCATGAAGATAAATCCCCTTAGGGAATATTATACGAGAGAGAAATCCTACTATTTTTTCCACCATATTTATCTGTTAAAGATTGGTCCGACAGGATCTGAGCAATGGAATAGAACATTTAGCGGGACATTCAGTCAACATTGTATCATATCTGTCCTGGAGACCTTTGATGGAGGTTATTTACTTGCAGGGAGCACCAGTGACTGCAATGACAAGAACTGTACCGATGATGTCTGGCTGATAAAGATGAATGCGCAGGGACAGGAACAGTGGAACCTGACCCTGGGGGGAAACGGTGATGAGGAAATGGTGTTTGTCCGGCAGACCACAGATGGGGGCTATATTCTCATCGAAAATACGGATTCGCGCTGGACAGGTTCTTCTGATATCTGGTTTGTGAAAGTCGACTCAAACGGGAATATGCAATGGAATAACACTTTAGGAGGAATCGGGCATGATAAAGCACACATCGTCAAGCAGGTCGCAGGCGGATATATCATTGCAGGACAGACAGATTCGTACGGTGCCGGAGGTTCTGATTTCTGGCTGGTAAAAACCGACACAAAGGGAGAAGAACAGTGGAATAATACCTATGGAGGATATTCCGATGATATAGCAGACTCAATACAACAGACCCATGATGGTGGCTATATAATTGCTGGAACGACTAATTCATTTGGTGCTTCCCACATTGATTTTTTGCTGGTGAAAACTGATTCAAACGGAACCGAGCAATGGTACAGGACTTTTGGAGAGTCAAACGTTGAAATAAATCCCTCTGTCCGGCTAAGTCCAGACGGCGGTTATATTTTCGGTGGAACGACGTGGTCATTTGATAAAGGCTATTGGCTTATAAAAACCGATGAAGACGGAAATGTGCAATGGGACCGGACATTTGAGGGCTCTGGACTGGACTATTTCCAGCAGACACCTGATGGCGGATACATCATTAACGGTCATTTATATGACCCTTCTAAAACATGGTTGGTTCAAAAGGCGTTAATAAAAACCGATTCAAATGGAAACGAGCAGTGGGACATAAAAATTGAAGGGGATGAATTAGACTCTGTTTTGCAGACAGGGAATGGTGGCTACATACTTGCAGGAACTAAGGACTCAAAACTCCTGTTGGTAAAGTTAATGGCAGAACGACCGGCCCCTTCGGCACAATTCACATACGACCCTGGAAATCCCGTTGCAAACCAGTCTATAACTTTTGATGCATCAGCGAGCTTTGACCCGTATGGGAACATAACCTATTACCAGTGGGATATGGGGGACGGGAGTTACGTGAATACCACTCAAAGCACAGTTACGCATTCCTATGATGAAGGCGGCAATTACATCGTGGATTTAACAGTGACAGGCAGTAATGATGATGTGAGTTCAACCACCCTGGAGATTATAGTACAGCAATCGGGACCCCCCATTATGAGATGGAATAAGACATTTGGAGGGGCCAGTGATGATTGGGTACATTCATTGGAATATACATCTGACGGCGGCTACATACTTGCAGGGTCCTCACATTTCTTCACTGGCAAAGGCATTGACGTTGATGCTATGCTGGTTAAAACTGATTTGAATGGAAATATGCAATGGCAAAGGACCATCGGAGGAATCGGGCGGGATGAAGCGTACTCTACCATTCAGACATCGGATGGCGGTTATATTATGGTGGGTACGACAGAATCATATGGTGTCGGCACCATCGATTTCTGGCTTGTGAAAACAGATGCAAAAGGAATAGAGCAGTGGAACCGGACCTTTGGAGGGGAGGATATAGAAGAAGTCACCTCATTCCTGAAGACCCTGGATGGTGGCTATATTATTGCAGGCACGACAAGACCATTAGAGACCGGATCCTATGATATGTGGCTGGTGAAAACTGATGCTGAAGGAATAGAACAATGGAACCTGACATTGGGAGGAGAAGATGATGATACTGGACCTTCTATCCGGCAAGCTTCAGATGGCGGCTATATCATTGCAGGCACGACAGGATCATATGGTGCCGGGTCCGATGATTTCTGGCTAATTAAAACCGATCCGGAAGGAATCGAACAGTGGAACCGGACCTTTGGAGGTGAGGACTATGATTGGCTAAAATCTTTCCAGCAGACCTTTGACGGTGGTTATATTCTCGGTGGAGCTACTCGTTCATTCGGAAACGGGTCATTCGATTTCTGGCTTGTGAAAACTGACAATAATGGAATTGAGCAGTGGAACAGGACATTCGAAGGTAAGGAAAATGTCATTGCATACATTGCATCTTCTGTCCAACAAACTCTTGATGGCGGCTTTATCCTTGAAGGTGTTACAGGATCAACGAATTCGTTCGATTGCTGGCTGGTAAAGACAGATACTGAAGGAGAAGAGGTGTGGAACAGGACTTTTGGATATGATGAGGATAACATTCCACGTTCTATTCTGCAAACCCCAGACGGCGGCTATATAATCGCGGGAGAGACCGGGTCAGAGGGACCTGAACCCTATGATGCGTGGGTGTTCAGGACCGACGCTGATGGACATGTGCAATGGGAGACGACTTTTGGTGGGCCCGGTCGTGGTGCGGCAAGGTTTTTATTGTTAGCTCCTGACGGAGATGTGATTGTGGCAGGGGATGGGGACTTGCACAGTGAACAGCATACCGATTTTTGGCTGATAAAGCTTGGCGGGAACCCTACTGAACCTGAAGGTGGGGATGCACCAACTGATGGTGAACCGGTACAGACTCCGGGTGTGCCGATAGATACTCCTGATATTCCGGGTTTTAGTGCAGTAGTGGCGGTTATGGGCTTGCTGTTTTGGGTGGGTTTGGCCGGGCGGCGGCGGTGATGGAGGGAGATTCTCTTATTAAAAAAGAAGTTTGAAAAATAGTCACATAATATGAAACAATTAAAATTAAGAAGATGAATAAATTGAATGAAGGATTCAAAATGAAGAAATTATTGATAATTTGTATTTTGATAATTGGTATCACTTCTATTTCTGGCTGTACTAGTGAGTATAACGCGAGATTAGAAATTAATGAAATCGAAGATATTGGCAACGGCACATACTTCGAAATAACTGATGATGAGTTAAAAGAATATCCTGAACTTATAAGATCAATCAGTGATGAGGGATGTACAAAATCAGATTACGGCGGTATTTATTGTGAATTAAGTTCAGATGAATTCGAGAGGTTAGCTGATTTTTTTGACATGAAGCATCGCGAATATTTGTTTACTATTGACATGAAATTTGAAAATAATTTAAATGATAACATTATCGATGCTGAACTAATGAACACCTTCGAATCTAATGGATTTCCATTGTCTGAAAAAGATTCCATCACAACAAGAGAGAAAAATAGCTTATATGATAGCTGGTGGATTAAGAAAGCTAACAGTCCTGAATATATTATTTGGGAAATAAACGATGAGTTAAAAGTTTATAAAAGTGGATATATTGAATATCAATTCACCAAAATAGGGGAACATTATTATGAAATTAACTTTGTTGTAACTTGATTGATAGTTTTATACTTCAACTAAACTTACGGATGAACTAAAGCGCATATATTTGATAAGTCGATAGCGATTCGCAATCTATGTATCCCCGATGGCCCACATTTGAGCAATAGCGAAATCCGGGTTCTGTGACTACAGAATGGGAGATTTATGCTCGGGTGGGGGATATGTATTCTGAAGAACCTTTTTGAAAGAATTACTAGCGTAAAGTGATCGGTATGCAGTTATTTGTGATTTAAAAGATGTAATTATATTATTTAGTCCATTAAAATTTATTGGCACACTTATTTTTTAAGTTATAACTTTGTCGATTAATAGAAATGTTTAAATACACTGATTCACATTCTTATTAAAAAATAAGTTTTAAAAATAGTCACATAATATGAACAATTTAAATTAAGGAGATGAATAAATTGAATGAAGGGTTAGGATATGCAATCGCTTTTCCACTATTTTTATTATTGATTCCTATTAGTATCTCGTTTGTTATTTTATATGCAATCTTAAGAGACAAAAAACAGAGTTTTGTGGGATCGATTCTTGGATTAATATGTGCTTTCGTGGTTGCATATGCCATTCCTGTTTATGATGGACAAGGCATCATTTGGCATCTTGTGCGTATAGATATAGTGGGACAGTCGCCTCTAGCTCCTTTTATAATGGCTGTTTTTTTTGGCATGATTACGGCGTTTATGGGGTTAATTGTTATTAAGTTAAGGAAACTATAGTTTGGTACAGGAGAAGAGGATGATGAATATGGGATTAGACATGTTTTCAATTAAAATAAGATGGAGTAATATCAGAATCGTGGCTGGAATAGCGATATTGTCCCTCTTTTTACTTGTTGGTATTGCAAGCGCAGGTCCACCACCAGCAATCCTTGAGATAGATGGGAATGAGCAGAGTGCTGGAAGAGGAGGCAGTTGCTGGAAGGAAGAAAACGAGACATATATAATATGTGGAGATACTTTTAGTATCAGTACACCAGCAGAGCCTTTGGTTACCAGGTCACCGTTTACGGCACATCTAACTCTTCCCCTTCAGGAACCCCCGGAAGAGTTAGGATTTAGCGCAATCCGAGTCACGGATGATGATGAACTACTTAATAGGGCTGTAAATGATTTTCGAGCGTGGAGTTATGGTTTGCAAGGTATGAAAATTCATGTGCCTTTAGAGCGTGAGTCAGATATAAATCTCTCCCTTGAACCCGGGCTTTATGTTTTGAAGGTATTTGTCAAATGGGAAGATATAGGTTCAGTAACCTACGGTTTCCTGGTGCAGGTAAATGATCCGGAAGCCGAAGTTACAAATAATGTCACAAATAATGTTAGCTCTGGCCAAAATACTGCCGGATTTGAGGTTTTTCCGGCAATAATGACACTTT
>DATKUV010000192.1:0-4532 GCA_035530415.1 Candidatus Nanoarchaeia archaeon
GGATCTCCCCAACATTGAGTGGGTATCATAGCCAAACAATTTGATTCTTCGCGTACTTTGCGGTGCTATATGAAAAACGTAGTCGACTTCATTGATGTTTATTTCAATTCACCGCAAAGGACGCCAAGAACGCAAAGATAATTCCATCCTCGCAAGCTTAAATCGTGAAAATTTACCCACACGATGTTAAAGAGAACCGACTTATTTCACCTTCATCGAGATAAACGGGACTCCCGCCCCTTGGTGTTGCACCACTGCCAATCAGCACTCATAACCAAACCCCATCAAATTCAGCTTAATCAGCGCCTACATAACGACCCGGGTTTAGCGCAAAGTCGTGTTTATTAATCGTCGCCAGACCAGCAGAAAAACAAAAGCCTGCCGGGTTATTTTCTTCTGACCATTCCCGTTGCAAATCATGGAACATATCAACGTTAAGATTTGATATTTCCACAATCTTTGATACAGCAATCCATGGAAGTTGTGGGACAAATAGAGCAACTTCAGTTACTCCATCAACATCTCCAACCAGTGAGGTAAATTTTTCAACAGCAAGGTGTATCTGTTTCCGGAATTCATTTATAACTCTTCAGTTCCTCGGGTAGATAGAATACCTCTCCTCTTTTTTCCACAATACTCCTGCGGATTAATTCTTTCAAAGCATGACTTGCAATATTTTCGCTAATTTCATAAGACGCCATTTGATTAATAAATTCTTGTTCAGATGAAAATCTTTTCGACCAGAAAATATTGGCTGCCAGGAATAAAGGATCATTGCCAATATATTGATATTTTTCGATATCATAATTAAAGACAACATCTCCACCACAAAAATTAGTTCCACATTTTGAGCAAAAAAGTTTTATTCTGCTGAAATCCCAGATATAGAAACCACCTTCATCCATATCCCATCTGCAAAGTGGGCATATATGGGTTGGTTCAATTGTTGGATTCTTTATCATTTATAGTACCTTCATCTTTTTCCTGTTAAAGGTTTACTATACTACCTTTTTAACAGCATGCCCGATGTATATATTGTTGGTTAATCACCACCCTCCTCCACAAAAGCCGGATGATACCTCCAAAACGATTCAATCGCCTCTACATAGCTCACCTTCTTAAAATACCGCGGCTTCATCTCCTTGCTGTGACCCGCAGCCTTCGCAGACACATCAGGATCACTGCCACTATTATGGTGCCTCTCTCCTGCCTCCTTGAGCCGTAGTGCTCTCTCCATATACCGAAAGCTCTCGATTCCGGCTGCCTGCACGTCCCTGAAGATGTGAATTGAGCCGCCAGGTGCTAAAATTTTTTATGTCTGCCTCAAACATCACCTATTCTGATCCCACAAAGCAAGTGTCATCCTGGCCCTGCTGATGTCAATTATTGAAAATACATAATCCAGCACCTGTCCCCTCAATTCTTCAGCCGAGACAGTATTACTGATATACTGGTCTGTTAATTCAGAGGCCAGTTCATCCACTTCGTCCTGTGTAGCTTCATGAACCTCCATCCTGACCACCTGCTGCAAATATTCCGTGATCTGAACACTTAGAGCCTGGCTGGAATTTTCAATAAAAATAGGGTCGTTCTTCACCTCCTCCAATATCTCATCCCGAATGATATCACTAATGCCAGAATTGTTACCAGGGACAGCATTGTCGATCTGCTGGTTGAGTGCTATCTGTGCATTCTCAAGTGTATCATCGATTGTCATTTTCACAATGATCTCAACAGCATTGTCAACTGTTAGGTTGATGGCATCGTTAATATGACCAGATATCTGTGTTTCGGTCTCATTCCTGGGAATTTCATTAGCATGTTCCAGGACAATGCCAATCTCATTTAACTCGGTATCGATCAGACTTTCCATATAATACCTGGTAAATTCAGTATGGTAAGGCATGGTAATCCAGGCACTCTCCACATATGCAGTATCAGGCACTGCTTTACCCATTCGGGTCTCGCCGCCAATTGGTATGTCCCTGAACGGCCGCCACACCACAGAGACATGATAATTATACCTCTCCCCGATCTGGTTGTCCAGATAATCCTGCATTTGAGTATTGATATTGGTCCTGTATTCGTCAGTAAGCAGGTTTAATCTCACTGTAGAGCCATCGTGCTGGATAATGAATTGAGATGCAACTGACTCGGTGGCAAGATCAGCAAATGTCTTATGTTTTAATTCCCGGCCAGCTACCAGTTTTTTGCTTGTCTGATAGATACCTGAATCCACTGCACTGGCTCCCAGCGTCTCATTTACAAGATAGTCCATCTGAGTGCCCGCCACATTATAATTAAAATCATCAACCCTGCCGTTTTGCAGAGACAGCAGTACCTGTGAATTATGCTCTGCTACATTCTCATCATGCAATGCAGTTATCTGGCTATTCCCTACAATTGCCGGGGCCAATATTACCGCACATACGGATATCAGTATCAAGAACAACAACGTATCGAAAACACTCGAAAAGGCGTCCATATCCCTGAAAATCTTCACTTATATTTCTCCCATATCTTGACAGTCAACGTACCTGGCATCTCTTTTGCTTCATTCAGCCTGATAGTCACAGGAACTGATGCTGAAACTCCCATATCTGGGGAGGTCCCCATCACTTTTCTATAAAATGGCGGTACCTCTATCTTGAATGAAAAATCATACCTGGTCCCATATCGTTCTTTTAATTCCAGAATATCTTCAGGACCCAGGGCTTCTATCCTGGAAGCATCTATCAGATCAGGCCTGTCAGGTGCGGTCAATGCCGGGTTTTTCATCAACAATTCTGCCAGGCTGGCAGCGTCACCATAATGTTCTGCAATATACGTTTTCTCCTGGTGGACCTGGTATGTATGCGTAACTAATGAAACAAAAATAATAAACCCAACAATAGCCAATGCCATTGCAACCAGATCAGAATTTGGTTCCACAATTCCTTTTTCATTGGTAAACAATGGTAATACCTCTTTTTTCAATTCCTTCGGGTTTCTGAATATTCAAAATAACCTTCTCAACTATTAATGGCTGATCAGTGTCAGGGATGAATGCGTCCACAGCAAGTTCATCTTCGGCTTCTCCCAGCAATTGCTTGATCAGATCCCAATCAGAAGGCAGCAGTAGATCTTCTCCAATACCTGTCCTGCCCTGACACCTGTTAGATATGGTAACCATAAGTCCAGACCTGTTGTTCCATAAACTGTTAGAAGGATACACTGGTGTCATTAATGCCCTTGCCCTGGTCAGCCCCATATCTGTTGAGGCTGTGACATATCTGCCAGAGAGACCCATCTCAACCCCCTCCGGAATATCGAATCCATAATAATATGAGCGCTGTATACTGGTACTATCTACCCCTTCCAGATAAGAGGCAAGGTGGGATGTTCTTGCATCCAGCATCCCGGATATGTCTTTTTCCATAAACAGTGGATGGATGTTAAATGCAGCAATAAAAAGTAATGAACAGAATACCATCAATCCCGCTCTTGTAATAAGATAATCAGCCCATGCCTTTTCATCGATCGTTAGACTTTGCACCATATTTCACCCTTCTAATATAATGTGATAAATGTACCCTCGCTGTGCTTTACCAGCTCGATTGTCAGTTCATAAGTACCAGAGGTAAGGATTATAGGGCCATCCAGATCAGGACTTGAAGCATATTTTGCACCTGAGGTCAATGTGGTCGTGACCCCATTATATGTAGTGTAATAGATGAGATTCTGTTCATAAGGAGCCGTGTGCACTCCATTATTTTGTGAAGGTATGGCACCCAGGACCAAGATCTCAATCCCGTTAGGCACAGTGAATGTAACAGTTTCCAGTGTACCCATATTATCTCCATGATCAGTAATATTCCGGGCACCCCCCTGCTGGAATATCATTGCCGAGCGGTCCTCAAGTGCAGCAAGATCTCCTGAAAACCGGGTTATCTGTGAGTCGCGGGTGAAATCAGCAAGAGCAGTAGCTGATAAAGCTATAAGTATTCCCATCAAAAGAGCTGCCACTACAAATCTCATAGGTAATGCATCGGCTCCCACCTCATCTCTTAACATATCTGTGCAAAAAACCATTCTATTATTTTAACATTGCTATACTCAGCACCTGCATAAATTACTATTTTTATAGGACTATTTTCTAATAAATCATATAAAATATTATTTTTAAATTTGTAGGAATTCAATTTTGCCATAATATTCAATAATTTTTGTATAATTTATATATTATATTTATAATAATCTCAATAAAATTCTAATATTAGAGGGGATTGTTTTGATCAATATTGAATTTTCAGACGCTGATATAAAAGCATTGAATTATGAACGTTATCACCATCCGCATCCTCGAGTCCAACTTAAAATGGAAGTTCTCTTTCTAAAGAGCAAAAAATTGTCCCATAAAGACATATGCTATTTAATTGGAATTTCTCCAAATACGTTATGCACATACCTTAGGACATTTCAAAAAGGAGGCATCGAGGCATTGAAAGAAATTAGTTTTTATCAACCAAAAAGTGAATTGATCCAGTATAGAT
>DATKUV010000193.1:0-6323 GCA_035530415.1 Candidatus Nanoarchaeia archaeon
TACGCCATGGCACCTTCCTGAATTGCGCCTGCGATCTCTTGCATTTCTTTTGTACCTGGATCGTGCTTAAGGACGGTCCTGGCAAAAATGCCTGCAAATATAATACTAAGTAATCCTGCCAGTGGAGCAAGATATACTAAATTTGAATAATCCATATAGATCCTCCTTTTAAATAAATATCAATAGTTAATTCAATTATTTATATATTTAAATAATTTTGCAATAAATGATTAGCAAAGCTAAATCTGGCATGATAATGGATTACATATATTAAAAGATTAACGAAAATGCACAGACATAGTGAAAAATTTAACCCCCGCAATATCCATATATCAAAGCGATATAGTCACCATTCTGAAGTTTGTAATCCAACATCTCTGACTGAGTTTGACCATTCACAGCTACAATGCAGCTGTTCAGACTTTCACTTTTGTAAAGAATTCTTAATTGGTCAGCTGAAACTCGTTTTATTTTGCAGGTGTTTTCGATCATGTTATCCACGAAATTTAAGCATTCCCGAAGTGTAGTTCCTTCCTTCACATCAATTTCCTGTTTTTCCTCTTCATTTTTCTAAATTTATTACTAGAATATCAAATCAATTTCCACGGGATTGAGTGGATAACCTTTATTTATAACATTGGTGTGCATTACTCAAAATGGAGAACTTGTTAAGCAATAATCACTTTGAATATGAAAAAAGGAGACCTAAAATAAAAATAATTGCTATAATATTGATTGTATTTATAGCAATCCTGATGAGCGGATGTATGGAAGAAACACCACAAAAAATTGTACCAGATCCAACTCCAACTCCAGAACCAATACCACTTACTGAAATAGAAAAGCTTGAGTTATTTTTGGAAGAAGACAGAACAGACGAGTTAAAATATGACCCGAACAAGCTTTCTGGATTAAATTATCTTCCAGGTGCGATCTATGTAAGAACTCTTGCAGAGAATGCGCCCAGGTATAATTTTCATATGGGTGCGATAGTACCAAGACAAACAAAGGGTGTTGGAAAGTTGACGATTTTTCAAGATCCCCTTAATTATGTTATTATTGACAATGAAATTATAATCATCAACCCTCAAAACGATAAAATTATTAAAATTGACGAATTATTGCATGTAAATAATGATAACATATATCTCACATTATTTCCAGATGCGCAAATGGCGACCGATTTTGGTCAAAGGACGTATCCGATTCATTTAGATCTGGGCAATGATTATAATGAGAGCCAACTTGCAATAGATTTCAAACCATTATAACCCAATTTTAACTATCAAATTTGGATATTATCGTCAAAGAAGAACAAGAGAATTCATATGGCTAACGTAACAGTAAAACTATTTGCAAACCTTAGAGAACAGGCAGGAAAAGCTAAAATCGAAATCGATGGCAATGACCTGCGTGAAGTCCTAAATTCTTTAGTGGAAAAATATAACGGATTGGGAGAATTGATCTTTAATAATGGGGAGTTCCATCCTTTTATCCATGTGCTGGTCAACGGCATCAGTGTCAAGGATAAGGAAGGGTTGGACACCATGCTTTCCACTGGCGATGAAATTGCATTATTCCCCCCGGTCTCAGGCGGTTAGATATGGATAAATTATTCAAATCCCGTGTGGATGTGAATACTGCAAGACAGGTATTTCTTGATATCGTTTCGCCATTGAAAGGGATCGAGAGTATACCAGTAGAAGTAGCAGATAACAGAATTCTTGCCTCAGAAGTGTGCTCTGAGCAAAATGTGCCCCATTACAAACGATCTGCCATGGATGGTTTTGCAGTCCGGGCCGAGGATACCTTGAGTGCTTCTCCTGTATCCCCGATAATTTTGAAGCTAACTGAAGAAGTGATTCAAAATACATGCAAGCGAGTGCATACCGGTTCGGCCATGCCCGCTGGAGCAGATGCGGTAGTAATGCTTGAAGACTCGAGGCTAATGAACGGTGCTGTGGAAATAACAGCACAGGTCCACCCCAATAAGCATGTGGGCGAGATTGGTGAAGATGTGATGGCTGGGGAGATGCTGTTTGAACCCGGCCATCAACTGCGTCCCGGCGATCTGGCTGTACTGGGTTCGATAGGTATCCGGGATATAGAGGTGTATCACAGGCCTTTGATCGCAATTATACCCACAGGTGAGGAAGTGATGCCCAGGGGGACCGTGTTAAATCCTGGTGAAATATGGGAGACAAACAGTCTCATGACAGCTTCATATGTCAGGAAATTCGGTGCAGTCCCCAGGATTTCCGATATTGTTATTGACAATTATGAGCTATTACGACAGGCAATTCTTGCAGGATTAGATGCAGATATGCTGATCATTAGCGGGGGTACTTCAGTGGGTGAAAGGGATCTGGTCCCTTCGGTAATAGCAGAGATCGGTGAATTACTTGTGCACGGTGTTGCTATCAGTCCAGGCAAACCTACTGCACTGGGTATTGTGAACCAAAAACCTGTTCTGTGTATGCCTGGATATCCGGTAGCCGGTCTGGTGGCACTGTTGGTATTCGGGAAGGATGCAATACAAAAACTGGGGCACATCCCAAAAATACCAGAAATAATAAAAAGGCTGCCCCTAAAAGATAAAATCACATCACGCCAGGACTATCAGACCTATGTCAGGGTACGCATAGCAGACAATATGGTGGAACCATTGATGACCTCCGGGGCTGGCATACTAAGCTCAGTGGCCAAAGCTGATGGATATGTAGTGGTGCCGCCCAATATCGAAGGATATGGGGCTGGAACCGAGGTTGATATTATTTCATTCTAATTATCGACTACCAAGCAGGCCGCCTACTGAAAGTCCTTCTGAACCGCTGCCTGAGCTGCCAGTTGGGAAGAAGGGTCGGAGTGCACCAGCCAATCCTGCAATGGTCAATGATTGGATAATGATCTTACCCGGCCCTGTGAGCTGGGTCAGAAATATTCCTTCCCCGCCAAACAGAGAGGTCTTGATCCCGCCAGCCCTGGTAATATCATAAGTAACAGTTGAATCAAATCCGACAACCGAGCCCGTATCTACTTTAATGGTCTCACCCGGCTTGAGATCTTTTATAATAAAGTCGCCGCAGGCATGAATAAATACCATGCCCTGTCCACTGTATTTCTGTAAAATGAAGCCTTCTCCGCCGAATAATCCGGCACCCAATTTCTTGGTAAAAGCTACGTCCATGTCAACACCAGATTCGGCGCATAAAAAAGCATCCCTCTGAGCCATGAATTCCTTGCCAGGAGCGATCTGTATCGCTTCTATCTTGCCTGGAACATTACCTCCGAACGCCACAAACCCGTCACCCTCTGCCGTAAACTCAGTTATGAAAAACGATTCACCACTGACCATGCGTTTCAAACCTTTAAATACACCGCCTTTAGCCTTTGCCTCCATGCCAATATTATTACTCATATGGTTCATAGCTCCCGCTTCAGCATATACGGTCTCGCCTCCATTCAGGTGAAGTGTCACCAGCTGGAGATTATCTCCTGTAATTTCATGTTTCATTAGATTACCTCACTAATTGAGTAGAATAGGTACTATTTATATTTTAATCAATCTCTTATTAAAAAATATCACCGTTAATTTTTTACTCAATAGAGGTATCTAGCATCATACAACAGGGAATTTAATTTATTTTTATTAAGAAGGTCAACAAAGATGCCATTTAACATACTCGAAAAAAGCCAGATCGTCCCTACTATACACCAGATAATTATAGAGGCTCCAAAAATCGCCCAAAAAGCAAGAGCAGGTCAGTTCGTAATTCTAAGGATCGATGAATCCGGTGAGCGAATCCCACTGACAATTGCCGATTTTGATGGTGAAAATGGAACTATCACTGTCATCTTCCAGGAAATGGGCAAGACCACTAAACAATTATCCAAATTAAAGACAGGTGATAGCCTTCTTGATTTTGTAGGACCACTGGGAAATCCATCTGAAATAGAGAAGATCGGTACAGTGGTATGTGTGGGCGGCGGTGTAGGTGTGGCTCCCATTTTTCCCATTGCTAGAGCTCACAAGGAAGCTGGCAACAGGGTATTAACTATTATTGGTTCCCGCAATGCAGAATTATTATTATGGGAAGACAGGGTACGGGATGTAAGTGATGAATTATATATCACAACTGACGACGGTTCAAAAGGACATCACGGTTTTGTTACAGATATTTTAAAGCAATTACTTGAAGGTGATGAAAAAATATCCCTGGTTATCGCCATCGGGCCGCCAATTATGATGAGAACTGTTGCAGGTGTGACTCATCCTTTCGACGTCAAGACCATGGTGAGCCTGAACAGTATTATGGTAGATGGCACCGGAATGTGCGGTTCCTGCAGGGTGCTGGTAGGGGGCGAAACAAAATTTGCATGCGTGGATGGTCCTGAGTTCAATGCCCATGAGGTTGATTTTACACTGCTTATGAACAGGCTTATGATGTACCGAACAGAGGAACAACTGGCAGTAGAGAAATATGAATGCGAGCGGGAGGGATGCCAATGTTAGACCGTCAGCATATGCCCAGACAGGACCCTGAAAAGAGGAGACATAACTTCGAAGAAGTGGCACTGGGGTATTCCAGCGAACAGGCGAAAAAGGAAGCAAGCCGATGCATCCAGTGCAAGAAACCTGCCTGTATAGCAGGTTGTCCGGTTGAGATCAATATTCCTGCATTCATCAAATGTATAGATGAAGATAATATGGAAGGCGCAGTTATTGAGCTTAAATCCATGAACGCCCTGCCTGCTATATGCGGACGTGTATGTCCCCAGGAGAGTCAGTGTGAAGCGGTCTGCGTACTTGGAACGAAAGGTGAACCAGTGGCCATCGGCCGTCTGGAAAGATACACTGCAGACTGGGAACTGGGCACTAAATTAATTTCTGAAGAAAAACCCGAAACCACATGGAAAAAGGTTGCTGTAGTGGGTTCTGGCCCGGCAAGTCTTACGACAGCTGCCGAACTGGCAAAACTGGGGCACAGCGTGACCATGTTCGAGGCACTGCACAAAGCAGGGGGTGTGCTGGTATACGGCAT
The DNA here is from genome assembly GCA_035530415.1 of Candidatus Nanoarchaeia archaeon. Taxonomy (GTDB): domain Archaea; phylum Halobacteriota; class Methanosarcinia; order Methanosarcinales; family Methanocomedenaceae; genus Kmv04. Next base: position 5,043 of record DATKUV010000193.1, read on the forward strand.
TCCGGAATTCAGGCTGCCCAAATCCATAGTCCAGAATGAAGTGGAATATGTTGAAAGACTTGGAGTTGATATTCAGTATAATAGTGTTGTTGGCAAGTTGGATACGCTTGATGAATTGCTGGATGAGTTCGATGCTGTTTTCCTGGGTACAGGTGCAGGTCTGCCCAGATTTATGGAAATTGATGGTGAGAACCTGAGCGGAGTATATTCTGCTAATGAGTTTTTAACAAGGGTGAATTTGATGAAAGCCTACCAATTTCCTGATTATGATACTCCAATAAAACGCGGACATCGGGTCGTAGTAGTTGGAGGAGGCAATGTGGCCATGGACAGTGCACGATGTGCAATCCGCCTTGGTGCAGAAGAGGTCACTATCATATACCGGCGTGGAGAAGAAGAGATGCCTGCCAGGAATGAGGAGATCGAAAATGCAAAAGAGGAAGGTATCAAGTTCAAGATCTTATCAAACCCTACGAGGATCTTAGGAGATGAGAGCAACTGGGTCAAACAAATAGAATGTTTGAATATGGAACTGTGCGAGCTAGATGAATCAGGCAGGTGCAGGCCAGAGCCGAAATTGGGCACCGAGCATCTTATTGATGTGGATGTGGTAGTAATAGCAATTGGCACCTCGCCAAACCCATTGATACCAATGACCACAAAGGGTCTGGAAACCACAAAGTGGGGTACTATAGTTGCTGATGAGAATGGTATGACATCCAGGGAAGGTGTGTTTGCAGGGGGAGATGTGGTAACTGGTTCGGCAACTGTAATAAGCGCAATGGGAGCCGGTAAGATCGCTGCAAGAGCTATTGATGATTATCTTAAAAAATAAAAGATGTCGTCACTTTTTACTTCATAACTGGATTTTAAAACCGTGTCCGCTTAGCATCCATATTTTAGTTGTACCTGCATATCGGCTTCTTTAGTAACTATTTGTTGCAATTGATCAAAAAACCAGTCTCTATACGCCTACTGATTACACTTTTAGACCAAAAAATATAAGTTACATAGTTACTATTTAGTAACTATGTCATTTGAAAGAACAATTATAAGTGGTGGAAATAAGTATCCGCAGCTTGTAGAATCAAGATGGGATAAAGAGAAAAAACAATCTCGAATACACTTAATTAAACATTAGGGAAAGATAACCGAAGAGGATGGCGAAGAAATCTTAATTCCATCGCAATTAAAAATTGATACAGTTGACAAAGCATATCCTGTTGGCGAATTAGCATTATTCTGGAAAGTCGCCGAAGAATTTGAAGTCCAAAAATGTAT
>DATKUV010000194.1:0-10163 GCA_035530415.1 Candidatus Nanoarchaeia archaeon
TGGATGAGATATTAAATAATATCAAATTCTGGAGGAGACTCGTTTATATCCTGAAAGCTGACAATTATCAGGATATTATTATCAGCAGGGACATCTTCCTTCAACTCTTTAAATCCCATGATTTTTCTGATGACCTTTGCAACCTTATAACCATGATATATAGCATGTCAATTGAGAATGCAGACTGCCATGATATTATCAGATACATCTCTGAGATATGTGAGACGAACGGGTTAATAATTAAAATCGAAGATAACGATAATGAAATAAAGATATATCACAGATTCAATGAAATAGACATTATAAATACAGTAAATGACACAATAATCAAGACCCTGGAATTGTCAGGTCACCACTACATTCTCAAAAAAAGTGGAAAAGTTACCTTGTTCAACAGGATGTAATTTCCACCCTATTGAGCAATGCTAGAAATATAGAGATAACGGAATCTGCCAGCGCCTGATGGTTATATCCACCTTCCAGTGCCAGTATTAGTCTCCCATCTGACAGTTCTTCTGCCAGGAACCGCACCACTCCAGTCATTAAAGCGTAGCCTTCAGATGTCAGGTTCATGCCGGCAAGTGGATCGTCCCTGTGTCCGTCCTGTCCCGCACTTACCAATATAATATCAGGCTTGAACTGGCGGGCTGCAGGTATGAGTACTTGATCAAATACGTACATATAATCAGCATCTTCTGCCCCCTGCGGCAGGGGTACATTGATGGTAAATCCTTCTCCTTTACCAGCCCCTACTTCATTTATTCTGCCAGTCCCCGGAAAATGTGGATGCTGATGAATTGAAAAATACAATACCGAATCATCCTCATAAAAAGCCTTCTGGGTCCCGTTCCCGTGATGTACATCCCAGTCAACAATCAATACTTTTTCCAGGCCCCGTACCTGGGCATATCTTGCAGCTATGGCCACGTTATTGAACAGGCAAAAACCCATTCCCCAGTCTGGCTCCGCATGATGACCGGGGGGGCGCACCAGTGCGAACACACTGTCAAGACCTCCAATTACGGCATCTACAGCAGCTATCACACCTCCCGCAGCCAGGAGTGAAGTTTTGAACGAATGTTCTGATGTTGGTGTGTCAGGGTCCAGAGACATCCCAATAGAAGAAAAATCCTTAACCCTCTGGATATAATCTGAAGAATGGATGTACCTGATCTGCTCGATATTTGCTAAAATCGGTTCTATCCTGATCAGGGTATCAATAAGACCGGTCTTTTCAAGACCATTCATTATAGCCACGAGGCGTCCGGCATTCTCAGGATGGCTGCCGGTATCGTGATTTAGATAATCCGTTTGATATACAAAACCAACCTTCATAACCTGAAAAACGATGGATGGCTTAAAAAATTTATTGATTAAAGTCTGGTAAGATCGATGAAACCTGCCAGGTTGACCACGCCTACTACAGCTACAACTTCACCATTCTTATCTTTGATCGGAGAGACAATTACCGGAGTTCCCTTATAAGGACCGTCATCAGCAAATCCATGGACGATCTCTCCTTTTTCAAGTGCCATTTCCAGATATTTACCAGTATAATCGGTATCGATGACCTGGTTATTCTCGATCCTCAATCCCTTTTTATTCTTACTTCTCATAGTAATAGGAAGCCCAACAGCAGAATATATTGCCATTGCCAATGACTCCAGGTCTTTTGATGTTGAATCTTTGGTAAGCTCTATTCCTTCCATAGTAAGATGTGAAATGAGTATCAAATATATAAAGCCTTTGAAAATTTAGAATTGATCATCTCAGGCTCATACTGCATCCAGCACCCTGTCCGATCCCTTCATCAACCCTTAATTCAAGAGACGTGATGTTCCCTGCAAACCCATTACTATTTAGACCTGATGCAACCTCTGAAATTAAATATTTACACAAATCCTCTGCACTTGCTGAAGAGATTGGCAATAGCAGAACATCTTCCCTGGGCAGCATATAATGTTTGCAGCTTTTAATGACCTCTATAGTATAATGTTGGGCTTCTTCTGTTATCTTCAATCTTGAGTCGTTTTTTGCCACCAATACTCTATGATCCAGCTTATCACAGATATCCCTGACAATATTTTTCAGGACTTCAAAATCTATTATGAATTCACCTGACTGGCTGCCTTCCACACGTACCGAAACCGCATAAGTATGACCGTGTAATTTTCCGCATTTTTTATGGTCCGGAATCAAATGACAGGCAGAAAACCTGAGCTTTGCCTTCCAACCATCAAGTTCTATAAACAATTTTTTTTCACCTGCGAGAGGTTTAAGGACTTTTCTACCAATAAACCCTTCCTATGGCCAGAAATCAAAAGGATTATTTTTACTACAAAGCAAAGAGGGAGGGATACCGGTCCAGAGCCACATACAAGCTCAGGCATATCAATGAGAAACATCAGGTCATAAAACCTGGTGATTCTATAGTAGACCTTGGTGCAGCTCCGGGAGGCTGGCTCCAGATGGCAAAGGAACTATCAGGCGGCAGGGTGATCGGAATCGACCTCCAAAAGATCAGTCCTATTGAAGGTGTAGAGACCTTGAAAGGAGATATCACATCCGAGAGAACTCTGAAAAAGATCGAAGAGATCATTGGCGAACACGGAGCTGATGTGGTGATTTGCGACGCAGCACCCAATCTTACAGATAACTGGAGCCTGGATCACGGCCAGTCCATCGACCTGTGCCAATCAGCACTGAATCTGGCAAAACAACTACTCATGCCCGGAGGTAATTTTGTGGTAAAAGTATTCCAGGGAGATATGTTCAAAGAATTTCTGGATGAGGTCAAGGAACATTTTGTATATGTTAAGTCATTTAATCCCACTGCCTCAAGAAAACAAAGCGCTGAGATCTATGTTATCGGTAAAAAATTCCTGAATACCAAATTAAAGCAAGGACAGGAATATGTGGTGGTAATCCAGGAGATTGGTGAAAAGACAGATGGAATTGCAAAAATAGATGATTTTGTTGTTTTTATTAAAAATGGTACGATCGGCAACCAAGTAAGGGTGCGCATCCGTGAAGTGCATCCTAATTTTGCCTTTGCTGATATTATTGAGGAGGAGAAATTTTAGGTTCTCTTCATTATCCAGCCAGATTCAAAAGTCTAATCTATCATAAAATAAATACATATCAATCATGGCACTTCCCCTATTTTGTCCAAAAACCGAAAATAGTCCTTGTTTGGGTGAAACCTGTCCTATGTATACCATAGACTGGCGATCGAAAGATGAATATTGCATGATAGGTTATTACCCGACCGGGAGCAGGAAAAAACTTGGGGAGCCGGTAGTGGATACATATGCCAAGAAAGGCATTGATGAAGGGAAGACCGCACCTGCAACAAGGAAAAATGATTGGATATTATTAGAGGACGAATTACCTGAAACTTCTGTATTGGACTCTCAAGCAGAATCATCCGAAAAGGTCACAGACCCAATATCCGAAAAAAAAATCGAGAAAAAACAGGGATCCAAAGATTTCATAAATCTAAAAGATATCCCTGATGATTATGAAGAGGAATTCTGGAGTTAATCCTCACCAATAGACATCCAGATAAGATCTGCAAGATCAAGTACTTTTAATCCTACATCTGAGAGGTTCCTGAAACATAAAGGACATGATGTTACTACATAATCAACATTATCAGGAATTTTTTCTGCAAGGTTTTCTGCTATTGAACCAGATAATTCAGGATATCCCAACCTGACACCTCCTCCACCTCCACAGCAATTAGCCTGGTCCCTGGAATTCTCCATCTCCACTAAAGTACAGATGTTTTCAATGATCTTCCTGGGTGCATCATATATGCCGTGGGTTCTGCCCAGATGACAGGGATCGTGGTATGTGACTGAAATGTCAAGTTTTTTAAATGGTATCTCTTCAAGTCTATCAGCCAGAAATTCTGAGATATGAAGCACATTAAACCCTGGATAATGCTCTTTGAACATGGAGTAGCAGCCGGCACATCCCACTATTACTGTATGTGCCCCAACCTTCTCGATCTGACTGGAATTGTGTTCAATTAAATCCTTTGCATCCATACCGAGCCTGAACAGGGGTGACCCGCAGCAGCGTTCATCCTCTAATAAACCTACACTAAATGGTTCCAGGATCCGGTATGTGGCATTGGCTGTTTGCTTTTCCCTGTATGATGCAAGACACCCGGCAAAATAGACAAATTCACATTGTTCAACTGTCTTGGGTTTTGAAGCCCAGGATGTCCCGGACGATTTATCTCCCAGTGAGTTGCCTGTGTCCTGTATCCGGTTGAACATCTCCTTCTGGTAAGGCGTTATCTTGCCAAGACTGATCAATTTATGCCTGGCTGCCCGTGTGATGGTTAGAGGATCGGCCCCAGCAGGGCACTCTGTGACACATTGCTGACAGGTAGTGCAGTTTAACAGACTATTTAACATACCTTCTGTCGGTTCAAGACCGCTGGCAAGTCCCAGTGCCATCTGCATCCTGCCCCTGGCCCCTGCAAATTCCCAGCCCAATACCTTCTGGGCAGGGCATACAGTGCGGCAGCGTCCGCATCGTACACACTTGACAATTTCCTGCAGGTGTTCCTTCATTCAAGTCCCACCTTCCGTGGGTTCATGATGTTATGGGGATCCAGAGCTTTCTTTATTGAGACCATCACCTCGAGACCTTTGCCATGTTCCTGGTTCATGTACACACTGCGGGCACTGCCTATGCCGTGTTCCCCTGATACAGTACCCCCAAGAGCTAGTGCAGCTTTATGGATATCATCGGCAGCATGTTTCAATAATTCCCACTGGGTCTTGTCGAGGGTATCGATGGCCATGCCTGTATGCAGGTTGCCGTCCCCTGCATGGCCGTAAGTCATTATAGGAATATTGTGTTGTGTGGATATGGTGCGGATCTTTTTGAGCATATCAGGTATGGCAGATAATGGGACTGCTACATCCTCGCCAATATATACACGGGTTTTGCCTGGGTTCAGTCTGGTGACCACAGCGCCGGCCAGTCGGCGAGCTGCCCAGAGTTCCTGTTGCTCTTCTGGTGAATACGCTATTTTTACATCAAAAGCACCCAGTTGGCTGCAGTAATCTGCAATCTTTGCGCAATCAGATTCCACGCTACAGGGTGCGCCGTCCACCTCAATTAGTAGCAAGGCCTCGCATTCAGAAATATTCAAATCCGGATCATAGGTATTGACCGCTTTTATTGTAGTGCGATCCATCAGTTCGCATGCTGAAGGGACAATTCGGTGGCTCATTATAGCAGGGACTGCCCCTCCTGCAGCTTCCAGGTCATTAAAATGAGCTAACACAACTGCTCTTGCTTCTGGAAGCGGGTGCACCTTCAATCTGGCCCTGGTTATAACTCCCAACGTCCCTTCTGAACCTACCATCAGGGCAGTAAGATCGTATCCTGATGCAGATTTCATTGTCCGGCCCCCTGTCCAGATCACTTCACCGTTCGGCATCACCACTTCCAGGTCCAACACATAATCTGTGACAGTGCCGTATTTCACTGATCTCATCCCGCTACCGCTATTTGCTATAAACCCACCCAGGGTACACATCTCGCTGCTGCCCGGGTCAGGAGGAAAAAAGAAGCCGTAGGGCTCCAGTGCCCGGTTCAGGTCTGCATGAATAAGGCCGGGTTCTATCAATACCTGGAGGTCATTAATATTTATCTCAAGCAGCCTGTTCATTCGGCTCATGTCCAACACGATCCCGCCGCAAAGGGGCACTGCTCCGCCTGCCAACCCGGTACCTGCGCCGCGTGGGACTAAAGATATATGTTGATTGTTGGCCAGTTTAACGATCTCTGACACTTCTGTTGTGGTGCAGGGCATAACCACATACTCTGGATTTGCTCTTATGTATGACGCATCTGAGGAATAACAGTACAGCTCAGCTGGGTCGTTAGTGATCCGAGATGGGGTTACGATGTCCTGTAGCTTTTTTATTAGGGACATTTATATGCAGATGAGTGATTATGATTATTTAAGTTTCTCTTTGTGCCACTTGAAGAATATTACCAGGATGATTAACAAGGGTGGAATAAATTCAGACTTTAGCAATTTGAAAGTTGCGGAAAGTAGGATATAATAATGTTTAAGGCCGGTAAATTCAACAGATATGGTCAATGAAAAGTCCTAATCATTTTAAAGTACGGCTTCGTGATTTCATTATCACAAAAGATGGGTGGATATTCTCTTCAGCTGATTACCATCATCCTGAAGGAGTGAGGGGGGTGTTGCGATACGTTCCTGATCCGAATGGTGAGCGAACGAACGGCACACAAAATTTCACAAAATATGATTTTGATGAAGCTTTCCAGTATATGCGAACCCACAAACCCAATTGGGTAACAGATGTTCACATTATCCCATGGGATCAGATCAGTCAGGTATTGTCCCCTACAGAAAGACTTGCTGAGATCTTCCAGACCGACCCTCGTATTGAAGAGATAACTGAAACACTGTTAAAAGGCGGTATTCCCATGGATAAAATGGGAATTACAGGTTCATTTCTACCAGGTGTTCAAAACAGCGGTTCTGATATTGATTTTGTAGTATATGGTCCTGATTGGTTCAAAGCCAGGGATATTATTGCCCGGGCAAAAGATAATCCAAAAAGCAATATCCATCACATGGATGAAGATATGTGGATGCGAATTTATAACAAACGTATACCTGAGATCAGTTTTGATGAGTTTAAACTCCATGAGATAAGAAAAGGGAATCGAGGGGTAGTTGGGGATACATATTTTGACCTGCTATTTGTGAGGGACTGGGATCAGATCAATAAACCAATTGGTCGGGGGAATGATGTCGGCCATGAAACAATTCAGGGTGTGGTAACTGATGCTCAACTTGCATTTGACAGCCCTTCCATCTATAAGTTAGCCCATCCCAAGATCGATTATGTACTTTCATTCACCCATACATATGCAGGGCAGATCCTGGAAGGTGAGACATTGGAAGCCAGAGGTATGGTGGAAGAACTTGCTGGACATAAGCGTATGGTGGTAGGTACTAGCCGTGAACCGAAAGGAGAATGGATACGTTCTTTAACTCTTCTTGAATCTTCTAGACGTCGATAAGAATTAATATGATAACATACCTTCGATTATTATTAAAAAAATCTGAGTGAGCAATATGAAAAGGATCGCATGGGGAATCACAGGTTCGGGTGACCTTATTAAAGATACATACGATGTTCTGGTGGACATTAAGCACAGGACTGATTATGAATTTATGGTATTCTTATCTAAAGAAGGGGAAACTGTAATGAAATGGTACCAGATGTGGGACAAAATCCAGACGGATTTTCCCAATTTCAAGACCGATGCCGGACCCAATTCGCCTTTTATTGCCGGGCCGTTGCAGGTTGGCCATTATGATGCCTTGTTAATAGCTCCCACAACTGCAAATACGGTGGCAAAAATAGTCCATGGAATAGCAGATACCCTGGTTACTAACGCCGTGTCCCAGACCGCTAAAGGGGATACGCCAATCTATATCCTGCCTGTGGACAGGGAGTTGGGGACAGTTACCACATATTCACCCCAGGGAAAAGAGATGAAATTGAAAATGCGGGAAATTGATGTTGAAAATACGAGAAAACTTGGCAAAATGGAGAATATTACCATTTTAAACAGTCCGGATGAGATCTATCATGTGTTGGGAGTTGAGAATTAGTCAGGTAATTCTACTTAATTCGACAGATTGTGTAAAAACCATCGGAGATAACCGATTGCCGTCATTACTTTTGTATCAAAGACTCTCCGCGGCAAACAGATTTTATTCAGAAATAAGACGTTTTCATTGTTGATTAAACCGTGTATTTTGCAATATTTTTTGTGAATGCTTAATTCTCGTTCGCCTGAAAGGGTTTTTATGTTCCTTGTGTATGTTGTTTGTGTATGTGGTTTATTTCCGCATATCAGACATTGTGATGGGTTTTTAATTTTTTGTTCTTCGTGTAAAACAGGGAGATGGAGTACGTTTTTTTTTCAAAATCGTAGTGAATACCCAGTCGTTTGAGATCTTCTTTTTTCACTGGCTGACCCATGTTTTCTAACATCTCAAAGAGATCATTCGGGGTGAGTGAACCTTGCATTAATCGCAAAGATAAGTAGGAAAAATGGGTTGGTTCGATTGGTATGTTTGTAGGATTTTCGGGATCGGTGCCCAATGATCGGATATAACGCTGAACTACTTTGTCCCCTTCTCGAACAGATTCTACTTCTGCATAATATGTTTTGATTGTTCCATCCTTATTTTTTCTCTTAATTGTTCGAATGAAGCTCATAATATTGTAGTAATATATTTCACTACAAAATAACACTACCGATTTTGAGTTATATTGTTAAAAATAGAAGAAAAAATGGGTCGATTGAGGCCGGATTCATTTAATTTTTTCTGGAGTTATGTGACAAAAATGGATGTTATTTACAGATGCTAGAATGACGCCATAGCGACAAAGATATATACTATTAACTTTTCATAACAATGAGTACAATAATATGAATATGGTTTAGTTAAACATGACATCTACGATTTATATCATTTAGATCAGGCTGCCCCAAAACTAAACGCATGTGTACTAATTATACAATATTTATCCTGTTTGGGACGATAATGTTAAGTCACAATTAACAATTGCCCAGACAGGATAAAATACAGCCGAATTGTATAATGTGAATTGGTTTTGGGACAGCTTGGGATGGTAAGGGGTTACCGAATGATAAACTATCGGAGTTATCATACATGGAGTGCCATGTATCGCGATCAATAGGCTTGTTCACCAAATATAATATGCTAGTTTATTTTTGGTCAACGACTAAGTGCCCTACAAACTGGTAGTACGACGAATTTGCATGTGCTTTGAAAAGATATATATTAATAAATTTAAGGGGTAAATATGATGAGTTTGAAATTCGAGAGTAAAAAATTAATCACTGTCATAATATTGGCATTGTTGATGATGATTCTGCCAACAGTTGGAGCATCTCCGGTTTTCACTGGTGATGTACCGACTGATTTTGCAGTAACGAATGCTGTTACCATTACTGACCAAGGATTTATAGATGTTGGTGTCCCTGACGCGGCGCCGTCTGGAACGATTAGTGGGAACGACATGGAAAATCTTAGCATATTCTATGATGCTACGACAGATATCCTGTATGTAGGTATAAACACGTATACTATTGCAGGAGATGTAGACAACGATGGAGATGGGGGAACAACAAGTGTCTGGCTAAGTATCCTGGGTGGTGTTGACATTGCTGACTTTGGAGGTACGGAATCCTTCTCACTGTTGCTGGATATTGACGAAGATGGCACCTTTGATGTGATTGCTGGTGTATCAGGTTCTACAGATACTGCTGGCTTTTCAGTGAATGTATTCACTGGAACTCCATATGCGCCAGCATTTGCTTATGGAACACCACTTCTAAGTCACACCGGGAGCCTATTTGGCAGCCCGGACGCTACAGCGCCAGACGTGGAATTTACGATCCTCAATTTTTCCACGCTGCCCATATCTTCTGGAATTGACCCCGATTCATTATCTTTCGGAGTAAATGCTTTTGTTGGCTCTTTCTCAGATGACGGAATTGGTGAAGACTATATACATGGTGCAAATCAGACGATACCTGTTAAACTGGTTTCCATAGGTGACAAGGTCTGGAACGATCTCAACGAAAACGGCGTACATGATGCCGGTGAACCTGGTCTGGAAAATATTGTAGTCACACTCTACGACTGCGATGATGTCCTGGTAGCCACAACCGATACCGATTCAGAAGGTCTGTACAGCTTTACTGTCGCACCTGGTGACTACTACGTTAATTTCACACTTGCTGACGGAATGGTCTTCAGTCCAATGAATGCAGGTACGGATGATGCTGTAGACAGCGATGCAGATACTGTCACAGGAAATACTGTCTGTACAACGCTTGCTCCGGGTGAAACCAATGAAACACTCGATGCGGGAATGTATGTACCTGAAGCTGTTATCGGTGACAAGGTCTGGAACGATCTCAACAAAAACGGCGTACATGATGCCGGTGAACCTGGTCTGGAAAATATTGTAGTCACACTCTACGACTGCGATGATGTCCTGGTAGCCACAACCGATACCGATTCAGAAGGTCTGTACAGCTTTACT